>CAYNFT010000001.1:0-59750 GCA_964396535.1 uncultured Dehalococcoidales bacterium
CCTATTTTGGATTGGTGCCCTGACGTTGTCAAGCTCGCTCAATTTCCGGTAGTGGGTCAATTTAATTCGTATTGTTTCCATCTAGGTTTCTTCGGCAGGTAATTGGCAGATTCCATCGGTTTCGGCGCATTATATCTGGTTAAGAGGTCGTTTAGTAACCCATCCCCCTGACCCCCTTCCCTTATAAAGGGAAGGGGGAAATATTTTAAGAGAGGCTTCGCCTCTCTTTGACTTTCCTAGCTTTTGGGGCGTTTTGGGCTTTCCTTATTTTCTGGAGTGTTTAAGAGGGGCGAAAGCCCCTCTCATAAAGTACTTCCCCTTCCCCTTGATAAGGGGAAGGGGATAAAGGGGATAGGGTTATAAAAATTAAGGGGGTGAGGTTGATAAACAATCTTGGATAAGTTCTTGAAAAAAGCTTACCCCCTACTTGACAAGGGAGGGGTAACAATATAGGATTTTTTTCAGCCAACCTGAAAAAACCCGGCTATTTAATGCAGCCAAAACAGAGTAATCTTGTTTAGCTGAGTTTATTAGAAATATGTTACCTGGAGCGCCAATAGAAGCTAAGGAGGCTAATTATGGCTGAGCTCAAGAGGACGAAAGAGGAAATCATTAACAAAGCGGAGCAGCTTGGGGTAGAATATGAGGCGAAATACAAGGGCTGCTGCGAGTCAACGTTTCTGGCAATAGTTGATGCTTTAAGATGGGGAGGCCTGGAAATTATCCCGAAGGATATAGAGGAAAAACTTTATCCCGGGATATGCCTCCTAACGGCTGGTGTTTGCATGACCGGAGAGGGTACCTGTGGTGCTGTATCAGGCAGCGTTATGGCGATTGGCTTTGCCCTGGGAATTCCCAAGGAGACTGATGATGTCGCTGTTGCGAACAGGGCTGGTGTTAAAATTCAGGATACACTTCTGGCCAGGTATTACCAGGAATATGGTTCTATACTCTGCAAGGATGTAATGAGGAAATATTTCGGGAAAGCCTGGGACCTGACCAGTGATGAGATGACCCGGGAGTTTCTGAGCATAACGGACGGGTGCACTATCAGGCAGACGGCCAGATGGGCTAGTGAGATTATCCTGGATGAATTCGAAAAAGGCAATGTAAAGTAGAAACTGCATGAAATGGAATGGGTTCTTCCGCCATACATATATGGTAGGGAACGGTTTCTGAAACGAGAGCAAAGAGTATTTGATAAAGCAGCTAAAGAGGCTCGGAATCCCTGAACAGGTCGGTTTCTTTCAGCTAGATAGTGTATACTATATGAAGACTATAAAGCCTTACAGGAGGTATGAGCATGGGAGGTTATAAAAACCGCATTCTGCGAGTGGACTTGACAAATCGTACCTTTTCAGAGGAATCACTGAGTGAGGAGCTTATCCATGACTATATTGGTGGACGCGGCTTCGGAGTCAAGCTCCTGTATGATGAGTTGAAACCGGGGATTGACCCTCTGGGTGAAGAGAATGAGATTATATTCATCGCCGGGCCGTTAGCGGGAACAAATGCCCAGTCCTTCGGCCGTTATAAGGTTTTCTTCAAGTCACCTCTAACCGGTGGTTACTTTAAGTCCAGCAGCGGGGGACAACTGGGAGCGGAGCTGAAGTTCTCTGGCTTCGATGCCATTATAGTCAAGGGAATCGCTGATAAGCCAGCCTTCCTCTGGGTTCATGATGGCAAATATGAGTTGAGGGATGCCGCTTACCTGTGGGGGCTCGATTGCGATGACACTCATACCCTGATTCGCGAAGAACTGGGAGATTCCAATACCCGGCTCGCCTGCATTGGTCCGGCTGGTGAGCATGGGGTGAAATATGCCGGCATATTCAGCGACCGTCGCGCCTGCGGCCGGGGTGGTGGTGGCACGGTTATGGGTGCCAAAAATCTCAAAGCTATCGCTGTCCGGGGACATCAACGGGTTGATTTATCCGACAAGCAGGCTTTTGCCGCCGCCGTAAGAGAGCAAATAAAAGAGTACAAGGCTAATCCTCAGTTCGCATCCTTTTCCGAATCAGGAACACAGATTGCTGAGTTTACTAATGTCCTGGGCATGTTCCCTACCAGAAATTTCCAGGAGGGAGTCTTACCGAACTGGGAGCGGATAGAGGGTGATGAATACACCAAGTTGCGGGTGCGGAAGACAAGGTGCTACAGTTGCATGGTTCATTGTGGTAGCATCACTAAAGTAGGGACAGGCAAGTATGCTGGAGCGTGGTCTGAAGGACCGGAGTACGAGACTATCTGGGCCTTTAACGGGACGGTGAAATATGCCGATATTGGCCTGACCATTGCCGCCGATAAGCTGTGCGATGACCTGGGAATAGATACGATTTCCACAGGTAGCTCCATTGGCTTTGCCTATGAGCTCTATGAACGAGGCATCATTACCAAGAAGGACACCGGTGGCCTTGAGCTTACATTCGGTAATAACAAGCCCGTTATGCAGCTAATCAGACAGATTGCCTACCGGGAAGGCTTGGGTGATTTACTGGCTGAGGGCACACGTGAGGCAGCCCGCCGTATTGGCAAGGGTGCTGAGCAATATGCAATACAGGTAAAAGGGCTGGAACTGCCTGCCTACGACCCCCGTGGAGCCAAGGCCCACGGCCTCAACCTGATGACGGCAAATATCGGGGCAGACCACAATACCGGTTATGCCCCTCAAGAGATATTCGGTGCCCCGGTTCCGAGAAAGGTCGACCGCTTTGCCATCGAAAGTAAAGGCGAGTTAACCAAGTGGAATCAGGACCTAACTGCATTCCTGGAGACAGGTATTTTATGCAGTTTCATGCCATCAATGGGCATGCTCAGTGATGAGGTCTACGGCAGGCTTCTCACGGCAGCAACAGGAGTTAAAGACTTCTCAGACACGGCCTTCCTGTGGAAAGTGGGAGAGAAGATATTCAACCTGGAACGGATGTTTAATGTGAGAGAAGGGTTCAGCAGCAAAGACGATGTTATGCCAAAGCGTCTTACTGAGGAGCCTATGCCTGCCGGACCATCAGCTGGCCAGGTCTTTGAAGCGGAGCCTCTGCTGGCAGACTACTACCGGGTACGGGGGTGGGATGCCAAGACCGGTATCCCCACCAAAGAGAAGCTAGAGGAGCTGGGACTGGGCTTCACTACAAATAAATAGTAACAATGAATATTGAGGTACTCTTTTTCGGTCAGCTCAGAGAGCTAACTGCTGTTCGCCAAAAGATTATTGTTATAAAGGATGGAGTCAAGCTAGCTGATTTAATCGAGCATCTGGGCGAAGAATATGGAGTTGCCTTTCGCCATGAGGTAGACAATATCCATGGTTTACGTATCCTGATAAACGGCCGGGAGTACACCCTGCTGGGTGGCATGGAGGCACCCTTAAAGGAGGGGGATACGGTGGTTTTGCTACCTCCCATTTTTGGCGGTTGAGGGTGACAGCCATGAGGAAATAGCATGTGAGGTATAAATGCCGAGAAGAAACGATATCAAAAAGGTAATGATTATCGGGTCCGGACCTATTGTAATTGGGCAGGCCTGCGAATTCGACTACTCTGGTACCCAAGCTTGCAAGGCTTTACGCGGGCTGGGTTATGAAATCGTGTTGGTGAATTCGAATCCAGCAACCATCATGACTGACCCTGGAATGGCAGATGTCACCTACATTGAGCCACTTAATCTCGAAACAATGGTCCAGATTATCGAAAATGAGCGTCCTGATGCTTTATTACCCAACCTGGGTGGTCAAACTGGCCTCAACCTGAGTGCTGAACTGGCGCGTTCCGGAGTCCTTGACAAGTACGGTGTTAAGGTCATTGGCGTCGAGGTGGATGCTATCGTGCGTGGTGAGGACCGCATCGCCTTCAAGGAAACAATGAATCGTTTGGGTATAGAAATGCCACAAAGTGAAGCGGTCTACAGCGTAGAGGACGCTGAAAGGGTCGCGGCTACACTCGGGTATCCGGTCGTGGTCCGACCTGCCTATTGTATGGGTGGCACCGGTGGTGGTCTGGTGTATAACGTTGAAGAGTTACGCACTGTTGCCAGTCGAGGAATCGCTGCCAGCCTTATCGGTCAGGTGCTAATAGAGGAATCAGTTTTGGGTTGGGAAGAGCTGGAACTAGAGGTCGTTCGTGATTCCAAGAACCAGATGATTACAGTGTGTTTCATTGAAAATGTGGACGCAATGGGTGTCCACACCGGTGACTCATACTGCACGGCACCTATGCTCACAATTGACCCGGAATTACAGAAGCGCCTTCAGGAATACTCTTACCGCATCGTTGAGGCAATACAGGTAATTGGCGGCACCAATATCCAGTTTGCTCATGACCCCGAAACCGACCAGGTCGTGGTAATTGAGATTAACCCCAGGACCTCCCGTTCATCGGCGCTGGCCTCTAAAGCAACCGGTTTTCCCATCGCGCTAATCTCTGCCAA
Source organism: uncultured Dehalococcoidales bacterium (assembly GCA_964396535.1). GTDB lineage: Bacteria > Chloroflexota > Dehalococcoidia > Dehalococcoidales > UBA2162 > CAYNFT01. The sequence continues at coordinate 4,426 of CAYNFT010000001.1, forward strand.
ACTGGCAGCAGGGCTAACCCTGGATGAAATCCCATACTGGAGAGAAGGCACTCTGGAAAAATATACCCCATCGGGCGACTACGTGGTGGTTAAATTCGCCCGTTGGGCTTTTGAAAAATTCAGGGATGCCGTAGACAAGCTCGGCACTCAGATGCGCGCCGTCGGCGAGGTGATGAGTATCGGGAAGAACTACAAGGAAGCATTCCAGAAATCAATTCGTTCGCTGGAAAACGGCCGCTACGGACTTGGCTTCGCCAAAGATTTTCATAAAAAATCACTACCTGAGCTCATGGATATGCTTAATGAAGCTACCAGTGAGCGACAGTTCATCATGTACGAGGCACTACGGAAGGGTGCCGATGTACAGGAACTCTACAAAAAGACTTACATCAAACCCTGGTTTATCAATCAGATGAAAGAGCTTGTTGAATTAGAGGAGCGGCTCTTGCAGTACAAGGGAAAGACGCTGCCGGATGATTTGCTCGTTCAGGCTAAAAAAGACGGCTTTGCCGACCGGTACCTGTCACAACTTTTGGGTGTGCCGGAGAAAGAAATACGGCAGAAACGAATTTCTCTGGGCGTGGTTGAAGGCTGGGAGCCAGTTCCGGTAAGTGGTGTTGAAAATGCGGCGTACTATTTCTCCACATACAACGCGCCGGACAAGACTGAAAGCAGTAAACGACGAAAGGTTATGGTACTGGGAGGAGGGCCTAACCGCATCGGCCAGGGCATTGAGTTCGACTATTGTTGCGTACACGCTGCTTTTGCGCTACGTGACGAAGGATACGAAACCATCATGGTCAATTGTAACCCCGAGACAGTTTCCACGGACTACGATACCTCGGATAAGCTTTATTTTGAACCGCTGACCGTGGAAGATGTATTGAGTATCTACGAGAAAGAAAAACCTGAAGGTGTCATCGTCCAGTTTGGCGGGCAGACACCGCTTAATATTGCCAATGAACTGGCTGAGGCAGGGGTAAAAATTCTTGGTACCTCACCTGAGGCTATCGACCTCGCAGAAGATAGGGACCGTTTCCGTCATCAAATGCAAAACCTGGGTATACCGATGCCAGAATCCGGGATGGCCAGCAACCTGGATGAAGCGCTGAGTGTCGCCAGCCGAATAGGGTATCCTTTAATGGTGCGACCATCATATGTACTCGGGGGACGTGGCATGGAGGTAGTATATGACGAGGAAATGCTCAGACAGTATGTTACTGCAGCCGTAGGCGTTACTCCCGATAGGCCCATCCTGATTGACAAGTTTCTGGAAAACGCTATAGAGGCAGAAGCAGACGCCATTGCCGATGGAGAAGCCACGTTTGTACCTGCCGTCATGGAGCATATTGAACTGGCCGGGGTGCACTCCGGCGATTCGGCCTGCGCTATACCGCCTGTCAGTTTAACCCAGGAACATATTGACACCATTCAACAGTACACAGAGAAAATCGCCAGGGAACTCAATGTTATTGGTCTGATGAACATGCAGTATGCCATTGCCAATGGCGTTGTTTACGTGCTGGAAGCCAACCCGCGAGCTTCACGGACCGTGCCCCTGGTCTCCAAGGTCTGCAACGTGTCAATGGCACGAATTGCCACTCAACTCATGCTGGGTAAGAAGCTAAACGAGCTTGGTCTTAAACATCGGAAAATCCCACACTGCGGGGTTAAAGAGGCGGTTTTTCCATTCAACATGTTCCCTGAAGTAGACCCGCTTCTTGGCCCGGAAATGCGCTCCACTGGAGAGGTGCTTGGCATTGCTGACTCATTTGGCCTGGCCTATTTTAAAGCAGAGGAGGCAGCACAGCAGTTGCTTCCCATAGATGGTACCGTCCTGATAACGGTTTCCGAGAAGGACCGGCCGGCCGTATACGAAGTAGCCAGGCAATTTATGGAGCTTGGCTTTAAAATCAAGGCAACACAGGGTACCCATCAGTTCTTGACCGGTAAAGGAATCCAATCCGATGCGATTCTCAAGATGCACGAGGGACGACCGAACATCGTAGATGCCATAACGAACGGTGAAATTCATCTGGTCATCAATACACCGAGTGGTAAACTAAGCCAGTATGACGATTCTTATATTCGCAAGACGGCAATCAAATATAAAGTGCCTTATATAACTACACTGGCAGCTGCAGCCGCCGCAGCAAAGGGAATTGCCGTATCTCGCAAGGGCAAGAAAAAGGTAAAAGCTTTACAAAGCTATCACTCGAATATCGAGTAGTGGGATGAGTGCGAACATCTTGCTATATGAGGACACGCCAGAGTATGATTTTTGGCTCAAACTCATTTTGGGAGGCTTATTAGCACTCACTTTTATTCTGGGGATTATTTTCATTTCTCAGGATATCGGAGCCGCAATAGCGATGTTTGGGATAACACTCTTTGATGCTGTCCTGTTCAAAGCAATCTTACCAAGACGATTTCAAATATTTGAAGACCGATTGAAAATACTGCTGGGTGGACCGCTCGCGATAAACATTCCCTTCTCAAATATTGCAGAAGTAAAACCGGCTTCAGCCAGAAAAATCTTCGTTTACTGGGGTGAGCGTTTTGCCACTTCTACCCGCCACGTGGTTGAGATTGTACGCAAGCAAGGGCTGAATCTAATTATATCACCGGCTCATGATGACATGTTCTTAGAGCAATTGAATCAAGCCCGGCAAACAAAACCCGCTTGAAGTAACGGCAAATATCCTTGATGCAAGCTATTCCTTAGCTTTCGGATGACGTCGTGGCTATTAAATCCTCCAGCCCTGTTAGACAGTTGGTGGTACGGCTGGACTCCGATATCCTCGTAACAGTGCTCTGGGTACCTGTGCTACCAGTTCATCTATTGTCCATGGGTCTCCATCTTTATACAAAGACCTTATTATTTCTGGTTCTGAGTACATACCGATGTTTGTTCCACCAACGTTAAAAACGGTGCCGCTTATTTTTGACGCTGCTTCGCTGGCCAGGTAAATAAGAAATGGGGCTATGTAGTCCGGGCTGGGGTTGTCCTCCAGTGTCATGGCGGTTCCCCGTGAATAAACGGTCTGTCTTCGTCATCTACGGCTATACTGTAGGCTATCAGTTCAAAAGAAGCCCGCGTCCTGGCAAACGGAGAGAAGGCATTACAGGTAATGCCGTACGGATAAAGCTCTATGGCTACAGCCCTGGTCAGGCCTACAACCCCGGCATTAGCGGCGCAATACTCGGCGTGCCGGATAACATCCCCAAGGAACGCTCTTGATGTGCAGTTTAATATTCGCCTCCACTTCTGCTCCATCATTATCGGAGCAGCATGGCGGATACAGTTGAAATGGCTCTTGGGTTTGACGAGAGTAACATGGTCCCACAGCTCCTCTGTCATTTTCCAGATAGGACTGAACCCGAAAGTGCCAACAGTATTCACCAGGATGTCAATCTTCCCGAAGCTGTCAACGGCTGTTTGTATCAGCTTACTGGCTACCTCGAAGTTGGATACATCGCCAAAGAATGGTACCGCCTCCCCGCCCGTTTCCCTAATTTTCATGGCTGTGGTTTCGGCATCCCTGAAGCTCCCCCGAAATATGGTACGTGTGAAACAAGCCGATGACCTGCTCTCTTCATTTCACACCCTCCCTCTCAAATGTCGTAACAACATTCTGCCCCGGTAGAGTTCATCTCTACCGTAAATTTGTTGACACCCACACAATTAAGCATTATACTCAAATCCTAAAGCGTGGAGTAGCCTGAAACGATACTACTACAGACTTAATCCGGGAGGCTGAGGTAAGAGGGAACAGGCACGGGAGCGCGAGATCCTGTGGTGAGTATAATGAAACACACAATTTGTTTGCTTTTACTGCTATTGGTAACCCTTACATCCTGTGACGCCGTTGAAACTCTCACTGGTCTTGAGATGCCCGAATCCACTTCTTACGACATTGAGGCAGTCATCAAGTCAGGAGGTTATCAGGAAAGAACAGAGATTCAAAATTACCCGATTAATAACTGCAAGTGCCAGACAGAAACGGTTCTGACCGTCTCACGTCAGCGAACACTGGAGGAAAGCGTAGAACAGGTCTCAAGTCTCGAAGCAACGGCCAGTTTAATGGCGTTGAGTTTTGCTGAATTCAGCCTGGCTGTCGGTAAGGAATACGGCGTGGGGCATTCGACCAGAATAACCGATAGTGGTAGCCTGGAAGTAAAGGCAGACCCAGGAACATATCCCGTCTACACCATTGCCTGGAACGAGATTTGGGAAACAGGACATGTTGTGGTGAAACACAAAGGTAAAGAGGAGAACGTTGGCTATCTCTTCCTGAAGACAGCACGGCCTGAACTTATCAACGTGGATTATTATGACTGCGATGAGGCAGCTACAGGTGAAGTACCGGGGACTGAATCCAAGATGACCCATTACGAACAAGGCGAGGCAGCCTATTTCAATGGCGACTTTGAGACCGTAATTACAGAAATGTCGCTTGTTATTGAGGCCGTGCCGGACAAGGTCTCGGCATATATCTATCGAGGGCTGGCTTACCATAATCAAGGTCGGTACATCGAGGCCATCGCCGACTACACCAGGGCGATACAGCTTGCCCCTGATAATGCTATTGCCTACTATGACCGAGGGGTAGCCTGTTATAAACAGGGCCTCTACGACCAGGCTATTGCCGATAGTACCAAGGCAATAGAACTGGACCCCGGCTACGCTCATGCCTACCAAAATCGAGGGCTGGCTTACCGTAATCAAGGCCGGTACACTGAAGCTATCGCCGACTACACCAGGGCGATAGAAACAGAGCCTGGATATGCAGACTATTATTACAACCGAGCAATAGCCTACAAGATGCTGGGGAATAAAGCCGCGGCAATCGCTGACTTTGAGGAGTATATCAGTCTGAGTAATGACCCTGAATGGATTGAAAAAGCCAGACAAGAGCTCGTAGAACTCAAAGGGTAGGACTGGACAGCGGCACTGGTGATTTAATACATTGCTCGGGATATTCGGTGTAAATGATGAGGTTATTAATATTTAGGAGCCACCATCATCGAGCGTCCTGAACTTCGCCAGCTTGGGGTCGTGGTTTCTGAAATGGGCAATCCGAATGCGCTTCATTTTGCCGCCCTCCAGGTCGTAGAGCACCCAATTTGTCATAATGCTCACATCGCCCTTCTTCCTCTGCACCCCGCCGGAAGAAGCCGGAGCATCTTTGAAGGTGTGGAATTCGGTGTAGAGTTCGGCAAATAGCAGATTCCCGCTCTCCATGAAGTCCCTGAGCTCCAGAACCTCTCTTGTGTGCTTGTGCAGGCTCTTATAAGAAGCGGCGAACTCCTGGGGACCGTGCAGCGTACGGGCTGGCGTTTGCGGGCCGTAGGCATTGTCAAAATACTCCACCGTAATATCTGGCGTGAAATAGCTCGTGACAGCATCGTACCTCTTGTTGTTGAAGTGCTCAATATATTCCAAATATTGCTCTCTATTCATTGCGCCACCTCATTTAATAATTGCCGAAATTTCATCCTTTCCCCCCCACATGTCAAAACTTTCAGCCTTATAGTTTTCTGCTAGGATTATTCTTGGCTAATAGTGGTCGTATCAACCTAAGGTATGTATAATTAAGCCACAGAAACTTACTGGAGTAAAAGTTAAAAAGGAGGAGCAAGTTACATGACAACATTGAAGGAATATAACAGCTACGGGGAAGACCTTGAGCGGTTACTGCTGCTGAGGACATCACCATTAGCCGTAAAGATGCTTGAGAAGGAAGGAGATATACCCCAAGAAGCCATCAGACCAGAAAAGGACGGCGGCTTTCATCTCGCTCAATGTCAGGCCTTCGCTATGTCACGGCGCGAGAGAGCTACTGTCGCCATGCTGAAAGAGGATAACTGGTGTCCGGCTCCCTGAACGGCCTACGGACTTGTGGAAAGACAACAATGATAATGAGGCCCGACTTTCCTCAGCCGGAATTTTACAAGCAGACATTTAAAAGATGGGGATTACATCTTGAGGAATGAAAAACTCAACTCTATAAATACCAAAAGCCCTGAACATTCTCAAGGCTTTGTACTATTATATCACACTTTAGTTCTTATTGTCAAGAATTCGTGTCTAACCTTTTTCGAACCCCTGCTCCAGGTTAATAATACTTTCAGTTAGTAGCACTACTGTGAGGCTAAATTAACTACTTCTTCAGGTGTCCGAATATTAATGGGATGTCTCTGAACCCGGCTTTTATTCGTTTCCCTTTTCTTTCGCATCTGGAACTTCCTGAATTAATGGGCGTATTGCTTCGATAGCATTCCAGCACCTGAAACCGGCGACAATACTGGCAATTAAGATTATTGCAGCCAGGCAGAAATAAAGCCAGGAAGGTGTTGCTACCGGATGTGTTCCCTAGGGATTTTCTGCCACGATGAGGTCCATTAATCATTCCACCTCATCTTTGTGTGGCTCGATACAATTGCGGCCTGAATGTTTTATCAAAGAAATTCTGCGTAGTATTCTAGCATACACATTCAATCAGCGAAATACTGTATATCTGCACTTGGGTATACGGCTACTTTGGTGCCGGCTCCATGCGATTTTTCCAGCGTCTGTATTACCTGTGTCCAGTCACTCATCAGCAAAACCTTATCCCGGTTAGCAAAACGGTTTAAAATTCTGAGCTCGGGATATTCGGTGTAAATGATGAGGTTATTAATATTAGGAGCAACCATCATCGAGCCGCCTAAGCTACCACTAATCGTTTTACCGAAACTATCAAAAAGGTAATGCACATCCTGTCCGGAAGGCGAATTGGCTATGATGACAATGTCCCCACCCTAGCGGTTTACCGCCGGAAGAGCATTAGCCATGGCCATGTTATACTCAGCAGCTTTGTCATAGGCATTGGCAATAACAATATCGTTATCTCTGGTGCTGGTAGCAACGTAGTGGGATTGAGCTTCCTTTGTCGCCGCTTTGTAGGTCGGTTCCAAAGCACCGGCAAAAATGGCTGCCGTCTCTCCCCACAGGTTAACAATGCAGTTTACTACCATATCAAGCCCAGCCATTCTGGCTATTTCCTGAGCATCAGCATTTACCGGGCTGTCATCAACAACTCCCGTGAGTGGTAAACCAAGCTTTCTTCGTTCGGCTGTCCAGGTTCTATGAGTTTCGCCGTGATGACCTACCACTGTCTCATAAGAGGCTACTCCGGGTATTATTATTTTGCCACCACCGCTCAAGCCGTACAGGGGATGAGGTACGACCTGACCAATGCCAATTTTCAGGTCACAATGCATGACCTCACTATTTATGTACGCTTTAGTTCCATAACTGGAGGTTCCAATATATGTGCAATTTAAGAAAGGGCAGTGGTTATAGACAGGAAACCTGGCTATAACATCCTCGCCCAGCTTTTTCACCATGCTAATCCGGTCCATGGCTTGATGGTTAGCAACCGCCGCAATGAAGCGTATTCTATCGTCGGTGACGCCAGCCTCCGCCAGTTCTTCCAGAATAAAGGGGACAATTTCATATACCCGCGTACTGCGGGTCAGGTCATCAAATATTATAACTACCTCGTTTTTATCTTTCGCCATCTCTCTCAAGGGTGGCATACCAGTAGGAGAAGAGATGGCTGCCCTGATTTCACTTGCTTTTATGGCTGGCCTGTTATAGCCAGCTATATTATGCACCGTTACCTGCCAGCTATCGGGCAGTGGAAATTCGACTTCCTTAGACTCATACCATAAGTATTGCGGTAGTTTAACAATATTCGCCAATTCTTTCCTCCAGACGCGAAATTACCTGAAGTGTACTTCTCCAGGAACACATTCCACAGGTACGTATTGAATATCGGTTCGCCAGCCTTCACTTAAAAATAAAGATGCTTAAGCCAGCTCTGTTATCTTTTACCGGTAAGTGAGACCGCCATAACCAGATAAGGTTTGTCAATTCTCCTTGTTACTATGGGACAATGCGGCAGGCCTTTAGGAACCACGACCGCTGTTGGTTCGCTAAATACGTGTTTTTCTTCCTCCCCTCTGGACCTATGGAAAACTCGACTTCCGCCCCCAAATCACTTGGGTCTTCAGGGTCCGAGCCGATAAAATATATGGCTTCGTCGTAATCATGGACGTGCGGCTTCGTCGACAGACCGGTTATACTGGTCTCGAAGGCAAAGGCATAAATAATGGTGCAGTTGAAGCCATTTAGCTGTTCCGCACCAACCGACATTAATGCTCCTCTCTTTCCCTTCCTGAAGGGAAGCGTTACAACATTTTCCCCGTATTTTGTTTCCGCCATTTTTATATCCTCCTTCGTTAACACCATCATAATATAACCTATTTTCAATTGGTAACCTAGCATTGTCAAGCTAGCTTAATCTTTTTCAACAACTTCTTGACAAATATCCACTTAGCAGCTATACTTATGGTAACTTAAAAACTGAATAGGTAAAGGCTGGGAACGAGACTAGTATGCCCCCAGCGAGGCTCAGAGAACCGGGTAAGGGTCCCCAGAAAAATCTCAGATTTTTCTGGGTATCTAAGGTGTGAGCCGGTGCCAGACGCAGGGGTTGAATGGACTTGGGAGCTGCAAACCGAAAGGGGTTTTCCCCAGGTAGGCTTTGACGGAAAGGGCACCGTTAGCAGAGCCCAGGGTATCGCTTGAGTATATTTGAGCTGTACCTGAGAGAGATGGTTGCCAATTTTAACTTAGTTCCTGAAAGAGGGACAAAGTTTAAAAAGGTAATCAATTAGGGTGGCACCGCGAAGGATAACCCCTCGCCCCTAGGGCGAGGGGTTTTTGTTTACCAGATTGGCGGAGGTCATATGTATTATCCAACATTAGAAGAAGTTAAGAAGCTCAGCAAGGACGGTAATGTAGTACCTGTCTACCGTGAAATTGTTGCCGACCTGGAGACACCGGTGTCTGCCTTCCTGAAGATTAATAAGGGTGGCTACTCTTTCCTTCTGGAAAGTGTTGAGGGTGGTGAGAGGCTGGCTCGTTACAGTTTCATCGGCACTGAGCCGTATCGGGTGCTAACCACCAGAGGAGAGGATAATACTGACCCTCTCCCCCTCATTGCTGAGGAACTGAGCAGATATAAGATAGTGCCGGTCGGCGAGCTGCCCAAGTTCTGCGGTGGTGCCGTAGGCTATCTCAGCTACGAAACGGTGACCCGCTTCGAGGAGTTGCCCTCTCCAGACCGTGACCCGCTGGGCTTGCCCGAATCGCTATTTATGCTCGTGGATACGGTGCTTATCTTTGACCATGTTACCCACAAGATTAAGGTCTTGAGCCATGTCCACCTTGACGGAAATATAGAGGAAGCCTATCACAAAGCGGTGGATAAGATTGATAGGCTGGTATCTATGTTGAACCAGCCGCTTCAGCCCAGTAAGCAGATGAACGGGGCTATCCCGGCAGTGAGTGAAACCAGGCCCTCCTCAAACTTTGCCAGAGAGGATTATGAAGCTGTTGTAACCAGGATAAAGCAGTATATCACTGCCGGTGAAGTCATTCAGGTGGTGCCGTCACAGCGTCTGTCCCAGTCTACTAAGGCGGCTCCCTTTGACATCTATAGAGCCCTGCGTACTATCAATCCCTCCCCCTATATGTTCTACTTTGATTTTACCGACTTCCACATAATCGGGGCTTCTCCTGAGATTCTGGTGAGGGTGGAGGATGGTATAGTAACAACCCGTCCTCTGGCAGGCACCAGGCCGAGGGGGCAAAATCCGGCTGAAGACGTTATGCTGGAGCAGGAACTCCGAAGTGACGAAAAAGAGAGAGCCGAACACATTATGCTGGTTGATTTAGGACGCAACGATATCGGGCGAGTGAGTGAGCCAGGCACGGTTGAAGTCAGTGAACTGATGGGGGTTGAGCGCTACTCCCACGTTATGCACCTGGTTACCAATGTGCAGGGTAAGCTGCGGCGTGAGATGAATGCCTTTGATGCCCTGCAAGCCTGCTTTCCCGCCGGCACTGTTTCCGGGGCTCCGAAAATCCGGGCTATGGAAATAATCGCCGAGGTTGAGCCTGAAAAAAGGGGACCCTATGCTGGAGCCGCCGGCTACTTCTCCTTTTCGGGCAATATGGATATGGCTATCGCCATAAGGACTATGGTGGTGACCAGGGGCGTTGCCTATACCCAGGCGGGCGGCGGCATTGTCTATGATAGTGTGCCTGAACGTGAATATGAGGAGACGATGAATAAGGCCAGAGCTCAACTTAACGCTATCAGCCAGGCTGAGATTTCCGGCTCTTTCGCACAGGGGGAAAATCATGCTGCTGCTGATTGATAACTACGATAGCTTTACATATAACCTCTTCCAGTACCTGAGTGAACTGGGGGAGGAAGTAGATGTGGTGCGCAATGATAAGACTACCCTTGAGGAAATTGAGAGGGCGAAACCCCGGCAGATAGTTATCTCCCCCGGCCCGTCAACCCCGTTACATGCCGGTATCTCAAACGATGTTATCAAGCATTTCGGTCCAACCCTGCCGATACTCGGTGTCTGCCTGGGACATCAGTGTATTGGTTATAGCTATGGTGGTACCATCGGGCAGGCTAAAGAAATAATGCACGGCAAGTCGTCCCTGATATATCATAATAGCCAGGGAGTGCTGACAGGTTTACCCAACCCCTTCTCCGCCATCCGCTACCACTCGCTGGTGGTAAAGAAAGACGGACTCCCGGACTGCTTTGAGGTAACCGCCTGGACAGATGATAATGAAATTATGGGACTGAGACACCGCCAGTACCCGGTCGAGGGCGTCCAGTTTCACCCCGAATCCTTCATGACTCAAGTGGGGAAAGATTTGTTAAGGAATTTCTTGAGCTTGAGCGGAAAATAGAGGAGAGGTTAATAAAAACGCCCCTGTATGAATAAATGGGAGGAAGAAAAATGATTAGAGAAGCTATTTCAACCTTAATATCTGGAAATTCGCTGACGATGGAGGAGGCGGCACAGGTTATGGAGGAGATAATGGGGGGGGGGGTAACTCCAGCCCAGTTTGGCGCCTTTGTCACCGCTCTCAGGCTCAAGGGAGAAACGGTTGAGGAAATCGCCGGGCTGGCCAGGACGATGAGGGCTAAAACCATTCGAGTAATGACTGCCGACCCGGTGATTGATGTTGTCGGTACCGGCGGTGATGGTTCCAACACCTTTAATATCTCGACGGCGGCTGCCTTTGTTGTCGCTGGCGCTGGTCTCAGGGTAGCCAAGCATGGCAACCGTGCTATGAGCAGCCAGTGCGGCAGTGCCGACGTGCTGGAAGCCCTGGGTGTTAAGATTGAACTTACTGCCGAGCAGGTGCAACGGTGCCTGGAGGAAGTGGGGATAGGCTTCATGTTTGCCCCGTCCTTTCATCCGGCGATGAAATACGCGGCTGCTCCTAGGCGCGAGATTGGTATTCGCACCGTGTTTAACATTCTCGGTCCACTGACCAACCCGGCTGATGCCAGGACTTATCTGCTGGGTGTTGCCGATGGGTCGCTGGTGGAGAAGCTGGCCCTGGTGCTGCAAAGTCTCGGCTGTCACCATGCCCTGGTAGTCCACGGTGAGGACGGCCTGGATGAAATCACCATTACCGGCAAAACTCAGGTCTGTGAACTCAAGGAAGGTAGTACTAACAGCTATGCCGTCAGTCCCGAAGAATTCGGCTTATCCAGAGCCAGTCTGGACAGCCTCAAGGGTGGCACCGTTGATGAAAATGCAGCCCTGCTACGGTCAATTCTATCCGGTAACCCCGGCCCTCAACGAGACGCTGTGATAATGAATGCGGCGGCGGCTCTGGTCGCCGGTGATATGGCGCCATCACTTCAGCAAGGGTTGGGTCTGGCTCGAGATGCAATAGATAGTGGTCGAGCCCTGGCAAAACTGGAAAAACTGATTGAGTTCAGTCAAAGCTTCATTTAATAAAAATTTAGACCGGGGGTTAAATGATTTTAGACCAGATAGTGGCTGACAAATTACTGGAGATTGAGGTCAGAAAGCGTGACCTCCCTCTGGATGAGCTGCGAAAAACAGCAATGGAGCAATTGCCATCTCTCGACTTCGTTTTGGCTTTGCGTGGTGAGCGTGTTCAACTCATCGCCGAGGTTAAAAAAGCGTCGCCCTCAAGGGGTATTATCCGTTCCGATTTCAACCCGGTGGAGATAGCTCTAACCTACGCTGGCAACGGAGCCTCAGCCATATCAGTACTGACTGATTCAAAATACTTTCAGGGCAGTCTCGATTATCTTAAAAATATTAGGGATGCACTGGGAGATAAAAGGCTGCCCCTGCTGCGAAAGGATTTCATCCTTGACCCATACCAGGTCTATGAATCAAGAGCTTATGGTGCCGATGCTCTATTGCTCATTATAGCCATTTTGACACCCGAAAAGGTGAAGGCTCTAATGGAATTGAGTCATCAACTGGGTATAAGCTGTCTGGTAGAAGTGCAAAACGAAGCCGAGCTTGAAATAGCTCTGAACAGCGGAGCCCGGGTCATCGGCATCAATAACCGTGACCTGAGCACCTTTGAAGTAGACCTGACCACAACCCAGCGGTTAAGGCTGCTTATCCCGAAGGATAGAATAGTAGTCAGTGAAAGTGGTATAAAAGACCGTGGCGATATAGAAAAGCTGGGTAACTGGGGCGTTGACGCTGTACTTATCGGCGAATCCCTGATGGCAGCAGACAATATTGCGGTCAAGATGAAGGAGTTTTTGTGACCAAGGTTAAGATTTGCGGTTTATCTGAGGTGGAGCATGCCCTGGCGGCTGGTGAAGCAGGCGCCGATTTCGTGGGAATGGTCTTCACCACCAGCCGGCGTCAGGTTTCTATAAAACAAGCATCGAAGATAGCGGAAGCTGTCCATAGCTTGAAAAGTCGGCCGGCGGTGGTTGGTGTTTTTGTTAATTTAACGGCTAAGGAGGTCAATCACATTGCTGACAATTGCCGATTGGACTGGGTGCAGCTCAGCGGCGATGAAACCTGGCAGTATTGCCGGGAGATTGAGAAGCCAGTCATCAAGGTTATCCATGTTAGTGAAGGTCAGAAAGCTGAAGATATAATCTCTGAAATTGAAAAAGGCTACGAGCTGTCTCTGAGGCAGGAGTGTATCTGTCTTCTGGACACACAGGCCGTAGATGCTTATGGCGGGACAGGGCAGGCGTTTGAGTGGCAATTAGCCAAGGAGGTATCAAATAGATTTCCAGTGATGGTTGCTGGCGGACTTACCCCGGATAACATTGGGCAACTGGTTAAGGAGGTTAAGCCCTGGGGAGTTGATGTCTCTAGCGGAGTAGAGAGCGATGGACACAAAGATACTGTAAAGATAAAAGATTTTATTGAAGCAGTGCGAAAAGCCAGCGCGGAGGTATAAGTATGAATGTGTTGCCACCAGATCTTGAAAGGCTAATTGAAGTTATTGTTAAACTCAAAGAACAAATGGGGAAAGAGAAATATCGTCACGACTTACTAAATAACGAGTTACTAACACGCTATGTTCTTATTGACCCTCTGTTGAGAGCACTCGACTGGGATACGGGAAACCCTAAAGAAGTATGGGTTGAGTACAGAGTAACAGCCAAGAGGAGGAAGAGGGCTGATTATGTTCTTTTCAGAGGTAAAGAAGCGGTTGCCTTGATTGAGGCTAAGAAGTTTGGCTGGCGTGGAGGAAAGGAATCCCCAATAATAAGAGCAGCTCGTCAAGTCTCTGGCTATCAAGTCTCAATGTCAAGCGTGCCTTTGGGAATAGTTACAGATGGGGGAGGATGGTGGGTTTACAAACTTCCTACGACTGGTCATCTTGAGGATAGACTTCTCATGTTTGATTTTAAGTGGGAATCATCAGAGATAGCCAGAGAGGCTCTGAAACTTGCGTCTACCAGAATTACAAGTTTAGTTAGAAAGGCGAGGGTAGGGAGGTAAAAAAATTGCTACCGGATAACAGAGGGTATTTTGGAGACTACGGGGGGCAGTTTGTCCCGGAGACTTTGATGCCAGTCCTGGATGAGCTGGCGACAGCATACGAAGGAGCGAAGGCTGATGCCACTTTCTGGGCTGAGTTCGATTCGCTCTCCCGTGACTATTCAGGAAGACCGACGCCCCTTTACCTGGCAGAGAAGCTGACCCTACACTGTGGTGGTGCTCAGCTTTTTCTCAAGCGGGAGGACCTGGCTCATACCGGAGCCCATAAGATTAACAACGCTCTGGGGCAGGGTCTTCTTGCCCTGAGAATGGGCAAGCGAAGGATAATCGCTGAGACCGGAGCCGGGCAGCATGGGGTGGCTACCGCTGCCGTATGCGCCATGCTTGGACTGGAGTGTATTGTTTACATGGGCGAGGTGGACGTAAGACGTCAGTCGCTTAACGTCTTCCGCATGAAGCTGATGGGTGCCGAAGTAAGGCCGGTGTCCGGGGGCAGCCGAACGCTGAAGGACGCCATCAACGAGGCGATAAGAGACTGGGTGACCAATGCCAGGGATACGTATTACCTTCTCGGCTCAGTGGTTGGGCCCTATCCCTATCCCCCTATGGTACGAGATTTCCAGTCGGTAATTGGCAAGGAAACTAGGCAGCAAATTCTCGATAAATCGGGCCGCCTACCCGACTATATAGTTGCCTGCGTCGGTGGTGGCAGCAATGCCATCGGTATCTTCTATCCTTTTATAGATGATAAGGACGTTAAACTTATCGGGGTGGAGGCAGCCGGGAGGGGGCTTGACACCGGCGAGCATGCCGCTTCACTGGCGGCAGGACGAGTAGGAGTACTCCATGGTGCCAAATCCTACGTTCTTCAGGACGGCGAGGGGCAGATTAGAGAGACACACAGCGTCTCTGCTGGGCTGGACTATCCGGGTGTCGGTCCTGAGCACAGCTACCTCAAGGACACCGGACGTGCCACCTATTTCGCCGTAAGCGATGATGAAGCGCTTGAGGGCTTTCAGCTACTCTGTCATACTGAGGGCATTACCCCAGCCCTTGAACCGTCTCACGCTATATTCTATGCTGCCAGGTTGGCAGGTTCCTTAGATAAGGAGAAAATCGTTGTAATCAACCTCTCCGGACGAGGAGATAAAGACATGGATATTGTAGCTGAAGCACTGGGGGTGAAACCTTGAGCCATATTGATGCTGTCTTCAAACAGCCGGGACACACTGCTTTTATCCCGTATGTTACCGTAGGTTATCCAAGCATTGAGGCTACCTTGAAGGTGGTTCCTCTTCTTGCCAGCAGCGGTTGCGATATAGTGGAGCTTGGGATACCCTTCTCCGACCCATTGGCCGATGGCGTCACCATACAAAAGGCGAGTTTTCACGCTTTGCAGAATGGTATTACGCCTAAAATTTGTCTAAAAGTAGCAAAAGAATTGAGCCAAAAGGTTAATATACCGCTGGTGTTTATGACCTACTTTAATCCGGTCTTCAGCTATGGTCTTGAAGAATTCTGTAGCGCCTGTGCCAAGTCTGGTATTGGTGGCCTAATCATACCTGACCTGACTCCGGAGGAAGGCTCAGGGCTGGAAACCATCGCTCTGAAGCAAGGGCTCGACCTCATTTATCTTCTGGCTCCGACCAGTACTGAAGCGCGTGTCAGGCTAGTGGCAGAGAGGTCCCGGGGATTTATATACCTAGTTTCAGTGACCGGGGTTACCGGCGCCAGGGATAGACTGCCTGCTGACCTGGAGGCATTTGTTGGCAGGGTGAGGCAAGCGGTCAGTAAGCCGCTTTGTGTTGGCTTCGGGATATCTACTCTAGAGCAGGCAAGCCAGGTAGCCCGCATAGCTGACGGGGTGATAGTGGGCAGCCGAATAGTTCAGCTTATGGAGGCTGACGAATCAATGGGAAAGGTGGCGGATTTCGCCAAAGAATTAAGGCATGTCCTTAACCAGCCAGGCGGGATTTAGATTTACTAACCGGAAGAGCTTTCACCCGGATTCGATTTCCAACTGACACCAATTCATCACTTCATGCCTGGGTAATAACAGAAGGTTGGATATACGTATGTACGTATATCCAACCTTACTTAGACCACAGATGTTTATGATATCGGCTTTAGCTCTTCCCGATTCTGAACATCTTAGTACCGCATGTTGGACAGGTCCCCTGAGTAGCCGGCTTGCCATTCTTCATGGTTATAGCCTTGGGGTCCCTCATTTCCTTTTTGGCTCGGCACTTCACACAGTATGCTTCCATCAGCCTACCTCCCTTTTTGGTTAGAAAGCATAAACCATTTCATCCTATAATGTCAAGAGCCAGATAAAAATATTGTAGTTTTTTGGGAAGCAAACTTCCCTTGTAATGCCATGGTTCTTAAGCTAAAATAGCGGATATGTTGTTACTAATCATATGAACAAGAGCAGGTTATTTGACATTATCGTATTAGTGTGGTTAAAATGGCATAACAACTCATATATCTAGTATCGAGGTGGGAAATGAAATTAGTGGTTATAGGTCTGGGGCAATGTGGCGGCAGGATTGCCGATGAGTTCGCTCGGCTGAATAACAAAGCACGGAGCAATCGCGGAATTGAAATAGTTACTGGTGCATTCGCTGTTAACACGGATGCTGCTGATTTAAGCGGGCTAACCAGCATAAGGCGCGATTACCAGCACAGAATCCTCATTGGAGGTCGGAAGACTGGTGGTCACGGCGTAGGCAAAATAAATGAACTGGGTGCTGAGATAGCCAGAGCAGATGCCGACAAGGTTATAGATGCCATCAGGACAACCAAGCGGTTCTATGAAACAGATGCTTTCTTACTGATCGCCGGTGCTGCTGGTGGCACCGGCTCGGGAGGCCTACCAGTAGTGACACAGCATGTTAAGGCGCGCTATGTGGATAAACCTGTGTATGCTGCTGTCGTCCTTCCCTTTGAGCATGAAGAGCAAACAGAGGAAAGGACGACATATAACGCAGCCACCTGCCTTAAGTCTACCTACGCAGTAGCTGATGCTGTATTCCTTATTGATAATCAAAGGTATATTAGAAAAGACTCCTCGCTTAGTAACAACCTGACCAAAATAAACGCCCTAATAGCTGAGCCATTTTATGGTATACTCTGCGCCGGCGAAGAGAAAAAGCCCAAATACATCGGGGCGAAGTTGCTCGATGCCGGCGATATTATGCAGACCGTGGTAGGCTGGACAGTACTGGGCTATGGTACATCACAGCTTCCACTGCTCAGGTTCCCCGGTGAACGGACGCGCGATTTCAGGAAGAAAGGCAGCGAAACTCAAAAGGGCATCATGGCAATGGACGCAGCCATAAGTGAATTATCACTCAACTGCGACCCTGCAGATTCAAGGAGAGCCTTGTATCTAGTCTCCGCACCCTCCAGGGAAATGAATGTAGACCTGATTAAGGAACTCGGCGACTACCTGAGAAATATAGCGCCACAGGCTATAATAAGGAACGGCGATTACCCCAGACAAAGAGGCATGTTAGATGTTAGCGTAATCCTGTCTGAACTAAGCAATGTGGAAAAGGTCAGGAATTACTATACAACGTCAACTAGCCTTATTCCTAAGATGAAAAAGAGAGCGGCAGAAACAAAGGTCAAGCTTAAAGAAATTGAAGACACCTCAAAGGATGTTCCGTCGCTATTATAACGAGATAATCTGAGCTTATTTTGCCAGCTTTACCAAGCTAGTAATCAACTTGATATACTAGGGTTATGTAGAGCTGGCTTTTTTTAAAAAGAAAATCCATCCTTCCTAAAATTCCTTTGGAAATCAGCCAGTTATAGAGTATAATAGAAGCAACGAAAATGGCTTCGCAGGTCTTTTATCGCAAATGGCGTCCCCAAACATTGGCTGAGGTAGTCGGCCAGGAACCAGTAACGCAGACGCTACGCAACGCTCTCACTAGCGGTCGTATATCTCACGCCTATCTTTTTTGTGGTCCCCGGGGAACAGGTAAGACCAGCACCGCACGCATTTTGGCTAAAGCGGTGAACTGTCTGAACAATGGCAACGGTGAACCGTGCAATACCTGCTCCATGTGCCAGGCAGTAACCGAACTCAGGGCTTTAGATGTTATAGAAATTGACGCCGCCAGTAACACAGGTGTTGATGATATTCGGAGTCTGCGTGAGAAGGTCAATTATGCTCCCAACCAGGCGCGTTACAAGGTCTATATCATAGACGAAGTCCATATGCTTAGTAGCAGTGCCTCTAATGCCCTGCTCAAAACCCTGGAGGAACCACCTTCACACGTTATCTTTATCCTGGCTACCACTGAAGCCCATAAAATCCTGCCCACCATCATGTCGCGATGCCAGCGCTTCGATTTCCGGCGTCTCTCTCAGGCGGATGTAATTTCAAAACTAGACCGTATTTGTCAGAGAGAAGGCATTCACACAGAGCCAGCAGCGCTACAGCTTATTGCCAAGAGCGCTACAGGTAGCCTGCGGGATGCCGAAAACCTGCTGGAACAGCTAACCACTTACTATGGCTCTGAGATTGGTCTCCAGCAGGTTCAGGTTGTCCTGGGTATCACGGGCGACTGGCGAGCCAAAGAGCTGGTTAAGCACATTATAAATAATGACATTTCTGCTGGGGTGGCAACGATAAACAGCGTTAATAGTGACGGACTGGATTTAAGGCAGTTTAATCGGGAACTGGTGGAATACCTCAGAGGACTGCTTCTAATAAAGACCGGCTCCGATGATGCTGTAGACATGGTTGCCGAGGACATAGTCGAGCTAAAGGAGTTAGCAGCTAAGGCTCCCCTCGAGCAGATATTGAGGGCGGTCAGGCTCTTCGGTCAACTTGAGCTTGGTTTTAATAACTACGCCACCTTACCCCTGGAGCTGGCACTGGTCGACTGCTCCCTCACATCCGAGGGAGAAAAGGGAAGCCCTGAAAAGCAAATCGAGTACGAATCACCTCAGCCCCAAAAAGTGGCTACCCCACCTCCCGCACCATCCTACTCTGAAAAACCAAAAGCCGAGCCCGCTCCGGCCAGTGTTCCAGCGCCAGAACCAGTAATGGCTGCTGCTACCACCCCGCCAATAGAATCCGGTAGCGAGGTTGAGCAGTTAAGACTAAACTGGAAGCAGGTTATTGAACGAGCTCCGCAGGATACCAAAAGAACGCCGGCTATCGCCATTCTTAGAAGTGCCGGCGTTAAACCGATTTCATTTGAAAATGATACTGTAGTCCTGGCCTTCAGGTATCAAAATCACAAGGAATTGATTGAAAAGGTAGAAAATCATCAGGTAGCTGAAAAAATCCTTAGCAACTTCTTGGGGCATCCCTGTCATGTGAACTGTATTCTGGAAGACAACCACCTGCTGAGGGAAGCATTAAAGATAGGTAAACGAATTGACGTGGAGGAAAAATGAGTTTTGACATGTTGAAGCAGGCTCAGGAACTTAAATCAAAGCTGGATAAGGCTCAAAAAGAGCTGAGCAAAACTATCATAGAAGCAGATTCGGGTAAAGGCGCCGTTAAGATTACCATTAATGGTCAGCAAAAAATACTCTCAATCAAAATATCGCCAGAGGTGATTGACCCCCAGAAGCCAGAAAATCTGGAAAAATTGGTTTTAAAGGCGATAAGTGATGCCACCGATAAATCCCAGAAACTCGCTGCCAAACAGCTAAAGGGGCTAACTGGCGGCCTCAAAATCCCGGGACTCACCTAAGTACCGGGGGGAGCCAGATAGAGGTTTCGCCTTTTCGACAGCCATGTTCCTCTCTCCATCGAAGAATAGGCAGTTCAATCGGGAACCTCTGAAAAAGAAAGTTCCTCTAAAGAAAACACCTCCCTTTCCCCTTGAAGGGGATTAAATTAAAAGGCATACAAGAGAAGCAAAGCCCCTATCTAAAAGGATTTTTGTATGGGGGGCGTTTGAGAGGGGCGAAGCCCCTCTCAAGATTCCCTCCCCCTCTCCTTTTTAAGGAGAGGGGGATAAAGGGGGAGAGGTTAGCAAAAATCCCATAAGGAGAGCCACTATTGAATCAGGGTCTCCCACCTACTGCCGAGCCAATAAATAAGCTCATCCAGGAGCTTAATAAACTGCCAGGCATTGGACCGAAGAGCGCCCAGCGCCTCGCCTATTACTTACTCCGCGCCCCCGAAGAGCATGCCAGACTTTTATCTGACGCCATACTATCGGTAAAACAGCAGATTACCCTGTGCTCCTCATGTTTCAATGTTACCGACGTTGACCCCTGCCGTATCTGCCGCAGTGCGGAGCGCGACCGAAGCAAGATTTGCATTGTTGAGCAGCCACAGGATATCCTGGCTCTCGAACATACCAGGATTTATAAAGGACTCTACCACGTGCTCCACGGCGCCATTTCACCTACTGAAGGGGTAGGAACCGAGGATATAAGAATCAGGGAGCTTCTGGAGCGGCTCAGGGATAGCCCGGTAGAGGAGGTAATCCTGGCTACCAATACTAATCTTGAAGGGGAACAAACCGCTCTGTATTTGAACCACCTGATTGCACCCTTGGGCATAAAGGTTACCCGCCTCGCCAGAGGACTGCCCTTCGGCACCGAACTGGAATACGCCGACGACGTTACCCTCACCAGAGCCCTTGAAGGTAGACAAGAACTTTAGACCGCACCCATATATCAGGGCAAGCTTGAAGGGGCGTAGCCCCTTCAAAAATCATAATTCCCCTTCCCCTTATCAAGGGGAAGGGGATAGGGTTCGTAAAAATTAACAGGGGTGAGGATAAAAAAATGGAAATAATCGACCTGAGCGATGAACATGAAAAGCTGTATTTCGTCTGCCTTGAAGACTGGTCTGATGAGATGAAAGAGGCGGGAGACCACAAAGAGGTCTGGTACAACAAGATGAAAGACAAAGGGCTCCGAGTGAAACTTGCGCTGGACGACAATGGACAGGTTGGAGGAATGATACAATACACTCCCGTAGAGCACTCATTCGTTGAGGGAAAAGACTTATACCTGGTAAATTGCATCTGGGTTCACGGCTATAAACAGGGAAGAGGGAACTTTCAGAAACGAGGCATGGGAAAGGCTTTACTCCAGGCTGCAGAGGATGATGCTAAAGCCTTAGGTGCTAATGGTATAGCGGCATGGGGAATTCCCTTTCCGTTCTGGATGAAGGCATCGTGGTTCAGGAAGCAGGGATACAAAAAAGTAGACCAACAAGGATTTCTAGGGCAGGTTCTTCTCTGGAAACCTTTCACCAACGATGCAAAACCCCCTAAATGGATTAATCAAAAGAAAAAGCCTGAGCTCATTCCTGGCAAGGTAACGGTGACCGGCTTCCTGAACGGATGGTGTCCGGCTCAGAGCCTGGCTTTTGAGAGAGCCAGGAGAGCTGCCGCAAAGTTCGGTAGTGACGTCATATTCCAGCAAATTGACACCTTTGATAGAGACACCTTCCTGGAGTGGGGCATATCAGACGCTCTGTTTATAGATGGTAAGCCGGTGCGAACGGGCCCCCCTCCCTCCTATGAAAAGATAAGGAATATAATCGCCAAGAAAGCGAAAAAGCTATAGCCTGCCTTGTTATTTGCCAGATTAAGCAGCTAAGATATCCAGGCCACGAAATTATAAGATGAATTCCCCTTCCCCTTGTCAAGGAGGTCAAAACGGGATGACAAGAAAAAACGAGTGGGAGGAATTCTTCGACGGACACGCTCCGGTGTATATGGATAACCCCTTTACCAGAAACACCGTACAGGAAGTCGATTTTATTGTCGAGGAGCTAAGACTTCCACCGGGTAGCCGCATTCTGGATATGGGCTGCGGAACCGGTCGCCATGCTGTCGAGCTTACCCGGCGTGGATATCAGGTCACAGGTGTCGATATTTCCTCCAAGATGCTAGCTAAAGCGAAGAGGGCAGCCAGAAAAGCCAATGTTGAGGTTGCATGGATACACGCTGATGCAACGAAGTTCACCTCGGCCATTTTGTTTGATGCCGCTGTGTGTTTATGTGAGGGAGCCTTTGGTCTACTGGGTGCAGATGATGACCCCTTTGAACACGATTCGAGTATTCTTCGTAATATCAATGCTGCCCTCAAGCTAGGGGCACGGTTTGTTTTGACAACACTCAATGGTTGTCGCATGATGCGCAAGTATACCCAGGAGGATGTAGAGAATGACCGATTCGACCCTGTCATGATGGTTGAAACCGAAGCTATGGAGTATGATACACCTGAAGCCAGAAAGACCGTGTCGCTCAGGGAGCGCGGATATGTGCCATCCGAGCTAATCATGCTATCCCGACTGGCAGGGTTCGAGGTAGAACATGTCTGGGGTGGAACCGCTGGCAACTGGGGACGACGTCAGATTGAACTTGATGAAATGGAAGTAATGATTATCGCCAGGAAGACAACCAATATCACTTCTCAGCAGTCTAAATCCCGCCCTCCACATCGGGAATCTTGAGTACGGAGAGACATCATAGCCAAAAGTAAACCACGGTTTTCCAGGCCTGTTGCCTTCTTCTGGCTGCTGCGTCTCAATCGCACCGCTATGGTGGCGATGATTACTGGCTCGGTAGCCTTCGCCGCTGGCGCCGGGGCGGCAAACTCACTATGGATGACTCTAGCGGGGTGGTTCCTGGCTGTGGGCGGTTTCTCCCTGGACTTCTACGCCGACCGTGACCTGGATGTCGTGGGTCCCCGGGCGGCGATACGCCACAATCCATTTACCGATGGCTCTCTCTCCCCGCGGACAGGGCTGGCTTTCTCCTGTACTTTCATCATTGCAAGCTTTGCCATAACAATACTGATTGCTCTCTGGGCACTGATTCCCTGGGGTATCACTCTGGCTACCATTATTGGCCTGGCTCTACACATCTTCGAGCATCCTCTAGCACGTGCTCTTACCCTGGGGCTGCTGCAGGCTCTGTATGCGCTCATGGGAGCTTCCGCCGGCTACCTGAGTCCGGGGCTGGGTCTTATAGCTGGTACGTTCTTTTTCGCCATGTTCGGCGGGCGGGGGATGATAGACATCCGTGATTTCTCGCAGGATGAGGTTACTCGTGTGCAGACTCTACCGAAGCGCTACGGAGTAAAGCGTACCGCACAGTTCACTGCTATCTGCCTGCTCATCTCCTACGCCCTGAGCCTGGCTGCGTATTTCACCGGTGAGTTCAGCACTATCTATTTATACCTTGATATAGCTTTTATTGCCGTGGGCCTGGTCTGCGCCTGGCTCTTCGCCACCCGCCCCAGCCCTAGGCTTGCCTACCACCTGACCCTCGTCTTTATGATGGGTATGGGGTCTGTTATCTGCCTTGCGATAATTCTAGGAAGCTTGTAAACTCGGGGGGGAAACATGGCAAGTAGATTTGGTGGTTATGAAGACCAGGAGTTTGTTGCCGATTTCTATGACCCGGCATATGACCATATTCGTAATACAGATATCGGCTTCTTCATAGACTATTCCAAGGGAGCGAACGGTCGAACACTGGAATTGGGCTGTGGTACCGGCCGGGTTCTCATACCTACGGCTATAGCAGGCTGTGATATAACCGGCTTGGACCTCTCGCCTTACATGCTGAGGAAATGCCAGGAAAAACTGGACAAGCAATCAAAGGAAGTTCAAAAACGGGTGAAGCTGGTTCAGAGAAATATGACCGGATTCGATACTGGCGAAACATATTCACTGATTACGGTACCATTCAGGGCTTTTCAACACCTTATTTCCGTTGAAGAACAAAGGTCTTGCTTGGAATGTGTCCACCATCAACTTGCTTCAGACGGACTTTTTATTCTGGATGTCTTCCATCCATATCCCCCCAGATTGGTTCCCAACCCAGAGTATGCGGATGAAATAGAAGACCTGCCTGAAACGCAGTTACCCGATGGCAGAAAATTACGTCGTACCAGTAGGGTTGCAGACTTCCACCGGGACCGGCAGTGCAATGATATAGAAATGATATACTACGTTACTCAGCCTGACGGTAGGACAGAAAGGCTGGTGCAGTCGTTTCCAATGCGGTATTTTTTTAGATATGAGGTGGAAAACCTGCTGAATCTCTGCGAATTCAGGGTTGTTGAGTTATTCGGGGATTTCGACAGGTCAGCATTTTCTAACGATTCTCCAGAGATGATATTTGTCGCCGAGAAGAAGTAATTAGAATGTCCAAGCCAAGAAATTATCAGACAGAAGCCATCATTATCAAGAAGACCAGACTGGGGGAGGCGGATAGCATCCTCACCTTCTATACCCCGCACCTGGGCAAAATCCAGGGCTTCGCCAAGAGCCTCAGAAAACCCAAAAGCAAGCTCGCCGGACATCTGGAGCTTCTCACCCACAGCCTTGTGTCGCTGGCTCGCGGTCGGAACCTTGATACCATAACCGGCAGCCAGACAATAAGCAGCTTCCTCTCGCTAAAAAGTGACCTGGAGCTTACCTCTTATGCTCTTTATGTCACCGAGCTGGTCAACCAGTTTACCGCTGACCATATTGAAAATTATCCTTTGTTTCAATTAGTTCTGGAGACACTGGGGCACCTATGTCAGGCTGGTGATAATGAACTGGTTTTACGCTATTTCGAACTTCACCTCCTCAACGAGGTTGGCTACCGCCCTCAGCTTCAGCAGTGTGTCTCCTGCCGGGCAGCGCTGGAACCTGCTCCCAACTCATTCTGCTCCTCTGCTGGTGGTATGCTTTGTCCTGATTGCAGCCGGAGCCAGCTCTTGACCTATTCCCTCTCGGTTAATGCTCAAAAAGTGCTGCGATTATTGCAGAGTAGCGACTATAGCACTGTCAGCCGTCTAAAGATAAACCAGCCGTTATCACGTGAGTTAGAAGGGGTGATGAGAGATTACCTTAAATACCTTCTCGAACGAGAGGTAAAGTCAGCCGCCTGGCTGGATACTTTAAAGGGTGAGGCTGGTAGATAGTCTTAACAGGGGGAAACTTCACATATCGCAAAACTCTCGTATTTTTGCACTACAGTGCGTCTGGCAATAGCTGTAGAGGGCAAGCTGGGCTTGTTTCTCAAATGGTAAAGAGAAGTTCTATAGTTTGGTGCAGGGCGGTGCCGTCTTGACTACCCAGCCCAAGTAGCCTACCATAAGGTATCCATATCAACCGAGGAGGAGCAGCGATGAGAAATACTGCTTTGATGAATGGTCTACTTATTGGTTTCGGAGTGGGATTCATTGCAGCCAGTCTGGCACTTTACCGCGTGGTCAGTGATTACATGCCCCAATATGCCACGGCATGGTATTTTCACGGGATAGCTATAGTTGGGGGAGTTGGTCTGGCTATAGGGATTGTGTTCGAAGTTTGGGAGAGAATCAAGAATAAAAAACAGCGCGAAGCGGAGTAAGCAGGATAGACATGACATCCAGACTAGAACGAATAGCTCAACAGCGACTGGAGAAGCTTGAGCGGATTCGTGCCCGCGGCATTGCCCCCTACCCCAACCGCTATCCGAGAACTCATACCGCACAGCAGGCAATCGAACAGCTGCAAAAAATAGAGGCAAAGGAAACAACTGAAAATACCGTCAGTATTGCTGGGCGGATTATGGCTAACCGCTCTATGGGCAAGAGCACTTTCATGGACATCCGCGATGGCTCAGGGAAGATTCAGCTATTATTCCAGAATATAGACCAACTTGGTGAGGACAAGCTCCGACTCTTGAAGGACCTGGATATCGGCGATATTATCGGAGTCGAGGGCAATCTATTGCGGACAAAAACTGGCGAACCGACTGTTAGGGCTACAAATTTTACCCTGCTGGCTAAATCGCTCCGACCTTTGCCAGAAAAGTGGCACGGGCTTAGCGATGTAGATACAAGGTATCGGCAGCGCTACCTTGACCTCATCAGTAACCCTGAGACCAAAGAGACCTTTCAGGTGCGCAGTCAGGTTATTTCCGCTATACGGCAATTCCTCAATCAACGCGGATTCTTAGAGGTGGAAACGCCGGTGTTGCAGCCCTCAGCCGGTGGTGCTTTGGCCCGTCCCTTTATCACTCACCACCACGCCCTTGACCAGGATTTCTACCTCCGCATTGCCACCGAGCTCCACCTCAAACGACTGATTACAGGTGGCTTTGACAGGGTTTACGAGATAGGCCGTATCTTCCGTAACGAAGGCATAGATACCAAACACAACCCTGAGTTTACTCTGCTGGAAAGTTATGAAGCCTACGCCGACTACAACGATGTCATGAAAATGGTAGAGGAGATGGTATCAGAAGTCAGTCAACAGGTTCTGGGTACTAACGAGGTCCAGTTTGCTGAGCACCTCATAAACTTAAAACCGCCCTGGCGACGAATCAGTTTGCGAGACGCGGTTGCAGAATATAGTGGTATTGACTTCGTTAAATACCCTACTGCCAGTGGATTGCGAGAAAAGATGCGCTCGATGAATATTGAGGTCGACCCGGAGAAAAACTGGGCGAAGCTGGTTGACGAGCTTCTCTCTACCTCCGTTGTGCCCAGGCTAATCCAGCCTACTTTTATCTTTGACTACCCTGTTTCCATGTCACCGCTAGCCAAGAATAAGCAGGGAGAAGAACGGGTGGCAGAGCGTTTTCAAGCCTTTGCCGGCGGCGGTATAGAGCTTGCCAACGCCTACACCGAACTTAATGACCCTGCCGAGCAGAGGGAACGCTTCACCGAGCAACTGAAAGAACGCCAGGCAGAAGACGAGGAGAGATGGACTATCGATGAAGACTTCCTGCTGGCGCTGGAGTATGGCATGCCGCCTACCGGCGGGCTGGGTGTCGGCATCGACCGCCTGGTCATGCTGCTCACCAACCAGCAATCAATCCGCGAGGTAATCCTCTTCCCCCAACTAAGGGAAAAGCCTTAAGGAGGAAGCGAATGACTCCTGATAAACCTAAAGAGTTGTACTTTAGTGACGTAGTCAGAAAAGGGACGATAGTCCGAAGCCTAGAGAACTTTGACTGCCAAGTGAAAAAATACTACCTAGCATTAGATAATCAAAACATTCAAGTTTTTGATCAATTAATACAACTCTATTCCGAACTCATGCTTGCCACAGTAGAAGATTTACCCGGTTTTGTATCTAAGTTTGACAAAGGAAGTCAAGTACAGTACGTACTTAGTACATCAGCAAGTGGTGCTTTTAGGAGTCTCAGGGTAGCTCACAAACTGCTTTTAGATGGCTACTTTGTTGAGATGCACGCTGCTTTAAGAATGGTTGAACAGTGGATAGAATGTGCTGTCATCGTAGAAGGTAATCCACAAGCGGCTTCAAGAATTTTGGAAAAAGGTATCTCAAATGATGACCTGCGAAAAGCGTTGAATTACTCTAAGGAATTAAAGCATCTCTACAAAGGTATGCAAAAAACTTTCAAAGAGCTCTCACAAAGAGCTCATCCTACAAAGATTGCCTTTGGCCTAATTAGAAAAAAAGAGGCAAAGGGACAAGTTTTTATCAGTGGTGTGGTGTCTGAAGAAATATTTCACAAAGATGCACTCGCATTAGATAACATGGTTAAAAATGCTATAAATATTTATTCACGGCATTTCCGAAAAGTTCCGTCGAGTTGGCAAGATAAGTTTAGAGACGCAAATAATGCTTTGTCGATAGATACAGCTACATTTGATAAGACAGAATGAAAATCCGTATACATCGCTACATACTTTATACCTAAAATAAACGTTAAAGGGAGCTGAAGAGGGGCGGAGCCCCTTCAAAAACCATAGTTCCCCTTCCCTTTAAAAAGGGCTTTGCCCTAAAAGAACCATACCGCATGTCACCCTGAGCGTAGCGAAGGGTCTGGGGGTGGTGGGAACTGTATGTTTACTAATAACCCCACCCATAGATTCTTCGTCACTTCGTTCCTCAGAATGACATTTGAGGTAGGATTCTTAAAAAGGGGAAGGGGACAAAGGGGATAGGGTTATTATATAATTTAATATATTAATCCTAAACAGGAGAGAATCTATGCTTGACCTGAAATTTATCCGCGAAAACATAGACCTGGTGCGGGAGGCAGTTAAAAAACGTCAGGATACAGCCCCGCTGGATGAAATCCTGGAGCTTGACTCGGAGCGCCGCCAGAAGATAATCGAACTGGAAGACTTAAGGCACGAGCGAAGAGAGGCCGCCCGGGCAAGAAAAAAGGATAAAGAATCTGCTGAAGAGGGGCGTGACCTGCGTACCATGATAAGGGGGTTGGAAGATGAGGTGAGGGGTCTGGATGCCACGCTGGAGGACCTGCTGCAACAGGTGCCTAATATTCCCCACCCCTTGGTTCCCACAGGCAAGAATGATAGTGACAATGTCGTGGTGCGGTCGTGGGGAGATATACCGAGTTTTGATTTCCAGCCAGCCCCACACTGGGAACTGGGCGAGTCCCTGGGTATCATCGATTTTGACAGGGGAGTAAAGATATCAGGCAGCCGTTTCTATGTGCTCAAGGGGCTGGGTGCACGCTTGCAGCGAGCCCTTATCGCCTTTATGCTCGACCTCCACACCAGCGAGCACGGTTACCTGGAGGTATACCCGCCTTTTATGGTTAAGAGGGAAACCATGGTAGGCTCCGGCAACCTGCCCAAATTTGCCGATAATCTATACCACGATGAAGAAGATGACTTGTGGTTCGTGCCCACTGCTGAGGTGCCGGTCACCAACCTACACCGTGATGAAATCATCCTGCCGGGCATTTTACCCATATATTACGTTGCCTATACTGCCTGCTTCCGCCGGGAAAAGATGTCGGCAGGGAAGGAGACCCGGGGCCTTAAACGGGGACATCAGTTTGACAAAGTGGAGATGTACAAGTTTGCCGAGCCGGAGACCTCATACGATGAGCTGGAGAAGATGGTCACCAATGCCGAAGATGTCTGCCAGAAACTCGGGCTTCCCTACCGGGTAACGCAGCTTTGCACTGCCGAACTTGGCTTCGCTTCTGCCAAGTCCTACGACATTGAAATGTGGGCTCCGGGCGTTGAGGAGTGGCTGGAGGTAAGCTCCTGCTCAAACTGCACTGATTTCCAGGCCCGGCGAGCCAATATCCGCTACCGCCCCACCCCCGATGCCAGACCACAGTTCGTTCACACCCTCAACGGCTCAGGACTGGCTTTGCCCAGGGTTATGATTGCCATAATGGAGAACTACCAGCAAGCCGACGGCAGCATCCGGGTCCCCGAAGTGCTGCAGGACTTTGTCGGGGCGAAGGTAATCAGATAAAAAGCAGCCTCAAACCTCGCTGACCGAGCGTTGCGCCAGAAACACTCCTGAAAGCTGAAAAACCATCGGTTTACCAGATTACTTGTTAAAACTGGTGAGATAATGTATATTATCCCAAACCCGGGAGGTGAGCTTATGGCAAGCAAGATGTCTGAGGAGGAAATCTACGAAGAAGCCAGGAAGAGAGTTAAGGAGAAGAAGGACTTTTACGTCCACCTAGCTGTCTACATCTGCGTGAACGCATTCCTTATCGTTATCTAGGCAGTTCTGGCTGGTGGCGGATTCCCCTGGTTTATCTTCCCGTTAGGCGGCTGGGGCATTGGCCTCGTAGTCCACTTTCTTGAAGCCTTTGTCTTTAAAGGACAATCGAAGGCAGCAGTAGAAAAAGAGGCAGAGAAA
This sequence comes from uncultured Dehalococcoidales bacterium, assembly GCA_964396535.1. GTDB lineage: Bacteria > Chloroflexota > Dehalococcoidia > Dehalococcoidales > UBA2162 > CAYNFT01. The sequence continues at coordinate 33,914 of CAYNFT010000001.1, forward strand.
ATCAGACGAGAGCAAGAATAGCGAAATCGGCCGTAGTTTTGCCTTCAACTTACAACTATCTATAAAACTTCAAGCTACCTCAAACTTCACAGAGTTGGCAACTCTCTAATCGTTTCTGATCGGCAGCGGAACGAGCTTTCTCTTCGGTGTTCCTGTGAGTAGTGATTTCCCCACACGGACAATCCATTTCCAGTGCAGAACCACGTGCAGAACAACCAGAGCCACTAAAGCTACAGCTACCCAGTCATGGATACCAATCCAGGTGTGTTTCGTCAGACCCCAGTAGGTGAGCTCGCCTATTCCACCCCCGCTACCCCAGCCACGGCCGCCACCTCCTCCGCTGGGAAAGCCAAACCACAAAACGAAACCCGTTACCGCTTCCACCAGACCCAGCAGGGCTATAACTACAGCCAGAATCCAGTACTTTACGGCCTTTGTCATGTCAAAATCTCCTTCACAAACAACTATATAGGTTACAACCGAACAACCTATATAATATAACGATGGTGAAATCAAAAAGTTACTTCTTTAAGGTTTTTCATCGGGATGTTTGTCCACTCATGAGTACTCGTGGATGATACCTTTTAGCTTTGTAATACCAAGGAAATAAGACTAATATGGAGCCCCCGGAATAAATCGGAGGGCTACATATTAGTCACCTCTTATTTATAGCTTGGTGACACTATCGCTGAAATAATTGGCCACCCAGATGTTGGCTCCGTCAAAGCAGATACCTCGGGGACTGTCGCCCACGGAGTAGGTGCCGATGAAGTCGCCGTTGCTGGCCCTTAGCTTGGTGACATCATCGCTATTAGAATTGGCCACCCAGATGTTGGCTCCGTCAAAGCAGATACCCCAAGGAGCGTCGCCCACGGAGTAGGTGCCAACAGAAGAACCGTCGCTAGCGTCTAGTTTGGTTACAGTATTGTCCCATAAATTAGTAACCCAGATGTTGGCTCCGTCAAAGCAGATACCCCAAGGAGCGTCGCCCACGGAGTAGGTGCCAACAGAAGAACCGTCGCTAGCGTCTAGTTTGGTTACAGTATTGTCCCATAAATTAGTAACCCAGATGTTGGCTCCGTCAAAACAGATACTTTGGGGATCGAAACCAGCGGTGAATGTGTTGCTGGCTTCACTTGCTTCGTACCAGCGCAACGTAGCAATCTGGAGGGGATTCAAGGATGCTCCTGGTGGTCCCTCAATTCCTTGTGGACCTTGGATACCCTGCTCTCCTTGAGGTCCCCGTTCTCCTCGAGGACCTACTGGTCCTTCGTGTCCTTGGATACCCTGTTCCCCTTGAAGACCTTGAGGTCCTGTAGGACCTGCTATTCCCTGCTCACCTGTACATCCAATAACCGATGATGCAAGTAGAGCAACGAGAATAATGATTGCGGATAGCTTACCTAAATGATTCATATTACCCATCCTTTCATATAGCTATCTATACGTATTATACTCCACTAGTAAATACTTGAAATAGCTATACAAAAAGAGATAAAGAAAAGGGGAGCTAAATAGCTCCCCAATAAGTATTAAACTAGATAGGATTCTAGCTCCATTGTACGAACATAGGAATGACTTCATGGAAGCATGTTCCCCCGGCAACAAGACCCAGACGTCATGGGGGAACTACCGTAACCAGCCTCCCCTCACAAGCGACGACGAACCAGTTTGTCAAGCTCCACTACCATCACCACAGAAAGGGCTATCATGGTCAGCCTGCTCCATGTCTGCAAAGTCAGAGGTTCGACTCCGAGCAAGAACTGCGTCGGTGCGAAATACATTGCCCCAAGATGGATGAGGAAAGAGAGTACTGTACCGATGAGAAGAAACCGGTTGGAAAGCGGGCTTCTGCTAAACAGTGACTGCTCTTCGGAGCGGCAGTTAAACACATGAAATAGCTGGAACATTACCAGAGTAGTGAGAGCAGCTACTCGAGCGTATTCCAGGGTAGCACCACCATTTCGCTCCCAGATGAACATTCCCAGCGTTCCGGCAGCCATGACCAACCCTACTGCCAGCCCACGCTGTATGAGAGCACGAGACAGAATTCCCTCCGCCGGGTCGCGGGGCGGTTTTTGGAATTGTGCCACTTCTCCCGGTTCAAAAGCCAGAGCCACATCTTCGACTCCGTTTGTGACCAGATTGAGCCATAAAATCTGGGCGGGCAGAAGTGGTAGCGGGAGCCGCATAGCCAGACTTACCAGAATGGTAACAATCTCACCGATACCTGATGAAATCAGGAAAAACGTAGCCTTGCGAATGTTTGAGAAGGATGTTCGTCCCTCTTCCACCGCAGCATATATAGTGGCGAAGTTGTCATCCGTCAGCACCATCTCGCTGGCTTCCTTGGCAACGTCAGTGCCTGCCTGACCCATTGCCGCCCCAATGTGGGCGGCTTTCAAGGCTGGAGCATCATTTACTCCATCCCCGGTGACGGCAACAATGTGTCCCAGCCGGCGTAGAGTATTCACCAGTCTCAGCTTCTGGGACGGACTTACCCTGGCGTAAACGGAGACACTCTGGACAATCTTATCCAGTTCTTCGTCGGATAACGCTTCCAGTTCAACACCAGTGCAAACCTCAGGGACTCCCTTGCTTATACCAACCTTCTGGGCGATGGCTGCTGCTGTGGTGGGATTGTCCCCGGTAACCATCATTACTCTAATACCTGCCCGGTGGCAGGCGGCCACGGCCTCCATAGCCTCTTCACGCGGCGGATCTATCATACCCTGGAGACCAAGGAAAGTAAGCCCTTTTGGTTCTCCTTTAAGCACAGCCTCAGCCACTTCTTCGCCTTTGCCCATCGCCATGGCCAGCACTCGAAGACCCTCGCGTGCCAGATTATCAGCCTCCTGCAGTACCTCATCACCATTCAATTCCTGTAGTCCCTTTGAATCAATTACCTTATCACTCATCGTTACCAGTCTTTCTGCCGCCCCTTTGAGAAATACCAGCTTCTCTCCATCATGTCTGTGCACAGTTGCCGAGAATCGCTCCTTGGGGTCAAAAGGCACCTCATCTACTACGGGGTAGTCCTTGAGGAGTTCCTCCCTCCAGAGTCCTGCCATGGCACCGCTTACCAGCAGGGCTGCTTCCGTTGGGTCGCCTTCTGAGATAAGGTTATCACCCTCACGGTGCAAAGATGCCTGGTTTGCCAGAACTCCCGCCAGCAGAGTGAGATACAGAGGTGTACCTTCCATCGGCTGCACATCCTGGCTATTCTGCCCGTTTTCTTGATTACGAGACAGACCTTCCTTGCTGATAGAAAAACCTGTATCTGCCGTCCATACGGACTGCACCGTCATCCGATTTTGGGTCAGGGTGCCCGTCTTGTCCGACAGGATGACGGTACAGCTACCCAGCGTCTCCACAGCGGGCAAGCGACGCAGAATAGCCTTGCGTTTGGCCATACGCCTTACACCCACTGCCAGCGCAACGCTCATCACTACAGGCAGCCCTTCGGGAATGGCAGATACAGCAAGGCTCACGGTGGTAAGGAACATCTCTTTCAGGGGCTCACCAATGCCAATTCCTATGCCAAAGACAATGGCGGCGGCTCCAACAACGGCCAGGCTAATCCAGCGGCCAAACCTCTTCATGCGTGTCTGAAGAGGGGTTTCTGCTCTTCTCGTACCAATTATACCCTCAGCAATCGCTCCCATTTCGGTTCGGTGACCGGTCGCCACGACAACCCCCGCACCTCTACCTGAAGTGACAGCGGTGCCCATAAAGGCAAGGTTTTCCTGGTCGGCAAGCGCGATAACACTGCCTTCGGGGTATGGTTCGAAGATTTTCATTGAGGGAATAGACTCGCCCGTAAGCATAGATTCGTCTATCTGGAGACGGGTGGACTCAATGAGTCTTATGTCTGCGGGTACGACGTCTCCTTCGTCCAGCAATACAATGTCTCCGGGAACGAGATTAATGCTATCTATCTCTGTTTCCTGCCCGTTACGTCGGACATTTGCTCTTGGTTCGCCCAGGCGTATAAGGGCATTAATAGCATTCTCAGCTCTATTCTCCTGAGTGAAGCCAATTACAGTGTTAAAGACAATAATAGCCCCTATTACGATAGCATCAGTCCAGTGCTGGATAGCCAGTGTAATCGCCATAGCTGCCAGTAGAATGTATATCAGGGGGCTGGTAATCTGATTCAGGAGAATCTTCCAGGTGCTGACCTCTCCACCACTCTCTATCCGGTTAGGTCCGTATTGCTTGAGACGGTCCTCTACCTGCTTGTCGGAGAGACCATCCTGGCTTGTTTCCAGTTCTGATAGAGCACTCTCGGGCGAAACAACGTACCAGAGTTTGCGATTTTCTTTGCCCATAACCCTTCTATGATATTAGAAGTCATGGTTAATGTCCATCTGGATACAAGGAGATTGTTTATCAACCCCACACCGCTAATTTTTATAACCCTATCCCCCTAACCCTCTTCCCTTAATGGCGTATTACTATGGTGAAATAGCTTTGAGGACCTCCGTGTTTAGCTTAGCGGCGGTGTCTGGCTTAATGAATTGATGTTTATTGCGTAGGCTTAATAAAAGTTATCCGACTAAACAAGGTTAAAAGGGAGGTTTTTAATTATGGCTAAAGAGAAACCTAATCCAGTCTCAAGGCAAGAATCCCTTAAGGATGCCGATTTAAAGGTGGTGAGCCCGCTCGGCGAGGTGACTATTGAGGAGGGAACCATGGCGCCTCGCCTTGATACTCTGGAGGGCAAGACGATTTGTTTGACTGGAGTTGCTATTGACAAATTTGTAAAAAGGAGTATACTCAAGGTCAAGTATGTGACATAAGTGAAGAAATAGCTTAAAGCCAGAGAGAGAAGGTTTTGTGCAAAGAAGGGCATCAGGATCGCTAGTTTTTAGCGGTAGCTGGTGCCCTCTTTAAGTTTGATAGGGACAATTTACCAGCAATAACCAGGTATATCTTGGGAAGGATTAGTGGGAAAATAGGCAACGAAAGAAGAACTAAAGAGCTGGCTCTGCCGGGGGAAACCAGGGTGCTGAGTATAGGCAGCTCATATCAGCTTAAATAGTATCCATACCCCTCCCGTGACTGGAGCCCTGGAGGTAATCGGGCTTGGCAGCAGGGCCAGCCAAGGAGGTGATGCCTTTGAAGTAATGTAAATGAACTAGTCAAAGACCAAAGTGTACTGGATGATAACGTTGAGAAAAGGCTGATTAGTATTGATTTTTTACAAAAAGAGAGGAGGTGAAAAGAGAATGAAAAAGAAAGTCATCTGGATGCTGGTGAGCTGTTTGATGGTGTTATCCCTGGTGATAGCATCCTGTGGTCCGGCGGAAGAAGAGGGGGAAGTAGAGGGGGAAGTAGAGGAAGAAACAGAATTGCTGCCAGAAGCACCGAAGTATGGCGGCATATTCACCGCAGCGCAGACCAGTGATACCAGCAACTGGGACGCCGGCACCGGTTTTGACCTGCTGGGCTTCCAGATTTCGATCACGAACGAGCCACTTATGGCCGGGGACTGGGCAAAGGGACCAGCGGGCACCGGTGAGACCGATTGGCTGTTCGGCTCAGTTGGATATGCAGACATGTCCACTGGTCAGTTGGCAGAGAGCTACGAGATCCCCGACAATGAGACCCTTATCTTCCATATACGGAAGGGGGTCAAGTGGTGGGACAAGCCGCCGGCCAACGGCCGCGAGCTCACTGCCGATGATGTTGTCTGGAATATCCAGACGCAATGGGCTCTTGACACTGGTAACTTCAAGGCTTTTTTCCCGCCGGAAGAGCGGCTGATATCAGTGGAGGCGCTCGATAGATATACCGTCAAACTCACGGTTCCGCTGAACACACAGGGGGTCCATTTCTGGGAGGATGGCCAGCGCTGTTACATAATGCTGCCTGAGTTATACCCAAACCAGAAAGAATGGGAGAATGCCCTGGGTACGGGAGCCTTCATGGTCACGGACTACACTCCTGGCAGTGGGATAGAAATGGAAAGGAATCCCAACTACTGGCAGACTGACCCGAGCGGCCCGGGCGAAGGAAATCAATTACCTTATCTTGATGGCCTCAAGTTTCTCATCATACCAGACCTGTCCATGCGGCTGGCGTCCTTCCGTACGGGAAAGCTCGATATGCTTAGTGTTACCTTGGAGCAATGGGAAGACTTGCAGAGGACTATGAATTACGAGTTCGAGTATATTCACACCTACAGCAGCGTCGCCCTGCCGACCGGCAGACAGGACAAAGGCCTGCCTTTCAATGACGTCAGGGTAAGGCAGGCGATGAATCTGGCTGTTGACAAGGTAACCATACTGAATGATTACTATAAAGGACAAGGTGAACTTTTGGGCTGGCCGTACTATAACACCCCCGCTTTCTCGGACCTGTATATTCCGCTGGAGGAACTACCGCCGAACGTGCAGGAACTGGTCAGAGGCGGAAACCCAGAAAAGGCGAGACAGCTTTTGACTGAGGCAGGGTATCCTAACGGTTTCAAGACAAACATTTACTCAAATTCACCCCAAGCTACAGACATCCTATCCATCCTTAAAGCAGATCTATCCAAAGTCGGTATCGACATGGAGATCAGGCAGGTCGAAGGATCGGTGTACCGCAGCATGGACCGGGGCCGGACGTGGGAGGAGATGTGGTACAAAGGGGCCAAGCAGAATTTCCTGCCCCACTACATGTTCGAGCTTCGTCCCGAATCCAACGATTGCGCCTCGTTCTTCGAAAGCTCGAAAGTCAGGGCTGTTTTAGAGACCATCAACAAGTATCTGGCAGTGGATGATCAGGCATGGCGAAGCGCTCTCAAGGACATCACACCGTACATGCTCGAACAATCCATTGGTATATGGATGCCGGTGGCGTACGGTTATAGCTGCTGGCAGCCATGGCTGAAGAACTACTATGGTGCCACTCGTTTGGGCGCTTACCTTCCTTATCATCATACCTATTACAACTGGATCGACGTTGACCTGAAGAAGTCTATGGGATACTAGGTCGGGCATCGTAGAGACAGTCGAATGGGTGTGAAATAAGTCTTGTTGTTAATAAAAGTAGCCGAATGATAGGGTTGACTCGAGAAATTTGAAGCTGCCGGAGGTGATTCCGTATACTGAGATGCCCAGGTCTTTCAAGGCACCGGCCCCTGGGACTACAAGCCCAGAACAAATGGCTCTGGTAGCTGCATTAAAGGAAAAGGGTTGCGATGCAGTAATAAGCGGGAATGGTGACTGAGGAGAGTGCACCCCGCAGGCGACGGGGACGGTTATAATAGCTGAGCAGCTCGGGATTCCCGGTGTAGTAGTTACTGCGCCGGGTTTTGCGGAACAGGCCCGGCTTACAGGTTACAATAATGCAGTGCCATCCTTGCAAGTTGCCGTGTATCCCGGTGCATTTGATACCCATGCGGACGCTGAATTAGCCGAGAATACCACAACAGCCGTTTTTTCTCAGATTGTTGAGTCACTGACTAAACCAATAGAGGTTGCGGAAAAACGTGCTAAGGTCACGGGGGCTAGAGCTATTGTATTCACAGGTACTTTCGATGAAGTGAACAGGTACTTCTCGGACATGAAGTGGAGTGACGGGCTGCCTATCATTCCGCCTACTGTAGAAAGGGTTGTGGAATTTCTGAAATATACAGAATACTCCCCCGGTGAGGAAATAGCCGTACTCCCAGTAGCAAATCTGAGAGCAACCCCCTGGAATATTGCTGTCAATGGGGTGATGGCCGGGTGCCGCCCAGAGTTCATGCCACTACTGATCGCATACGTAAAAGCTATAGGTGATACAGTGAAGGGTCCAGGGATGTTTTTTGGCAGCACCCCCTTTAAGTTTTTGATTTATTAACCCTATCCCCTTTATCCCCTTATTAAGGGGAAGGGGAAGTATTGAATAAGAGGGACGAAGTCCCTCTTCAACTCCCCTCTTCACTTTCGCATGTAGACATAGTCCCTGCGAAATCCATTTGCTATTCTGAAGATTAGAAAGTAACCGAGTTGGTGAGGACGATTAGACACCTGGTCTAAAATCAGATGTACCAAAAAGCTAATAGTGAGCCAGATAGCAAGCGGGATAGTAAAGAAAAAGACACAAATCAACCATATAGGGATTAGAAGCTCATAGGAGTGAAGGAATATAAATGTCTTTCTAATTTCCTTCCTCGTGTTCGAACTAGACTGTCCCGCTTTTATTTGCTGACGTTGGCGCCTTTCCTTATAGAGATAGTAAGCATAGTCAAATATATGGTCGACATCCATCAAAAAGCCAATACTCAGGGTAGAAATTGCTATCGGAGGAGAACCAGTGACAGCATAGTTTATCCCTGCTATGCCAGCTGATATCACGAGGTGATTTGAAGGTCTCAAATTACTAACCTGCCTTAGGCATTCCACAAATTCACTGGAGGCGACGACCGGATTCGAACCGGTGATAGAGGTTTTGCAGACCCCCGCCTTAACCACTTGGCTACGTCGCCTCTTGAGAAGCTATCAAGATTATTAATTCTTTTTGATATTTATTATAATGTGGCAATTACGCTGATGCAAGTTAGGGGGAGGGGGGTGTAAATCCCTCTTACAAGAATCTTTTCTCTTTCCCCCTGTTAAAAGGGGTTAATTGTTCTACATTGCCAGCAGAGCTGGTATGCAATAATATTATGAGTGATATGATTAAGCATAGTAGACAGGCTGAAGCGAATAAAGAGGGAAGATGGAGAGGGAAACTTATCCCCATATTAACCCTGCTCCTGGTCATAGCAATCACCGTCGTCCTTTTCTTATACCGGGACAAAGTAGCTGATTTAGGTAGCTATGGTTATTTGGGAGCCTTCCTTATTAGTCTGACTTGCAGCGCAACTATTGTTCTGCCTATGCCTGGTATGCTGCTAATCTTCGCTTTGGGAGCCGCTTTCAACCCGGTTCTTGTGGGGTTAGTTGCTGCTTTTGGAGGTACTATAGGGGAGATTACAGGCTACGTGCTCGGCTACAGCGGGCGCAGGATTCTTCCCAGCGATAATATATATACTAAGGCGGAGAAGTGGCTTAGAGAATGGGGAACTATGGCTGTTTTCATTTTTGCCCTAATTCCTCCCCTTCCCATTGATATAGTTGGTATAGCTGCTGGTACCCTGCGCTTTCCTTTATGGAAGTTCTTACTGGCCTGCTTATTTGGCAAGGCACTACTATATACAGGCATGGCATTTGCTGGTGCTTGGGGTTGGGAAGTCGTGCTGCGGTATTTTGGGTAGCTAAAATGTGCCTATCTTTTTTACTCTGCCAACGTTATAATATAGTGAAGCCAGGAAGATAAACGGGAGACTGTTGATGAAAAAGATTAAGGTGATAACAGGGATTTTGCTGGTGGTCGCTCTGCTGGGAACTGTTTCCTGCGGCGCAGCTAAGGAAGCTGAGGAAGAGTATGCTGAAGGAGGCAAAGCTACAGCACCGGAGATAGATTGGGAGATAGGAGAAGAAGAAGTGGTGGTAGGAGAGTCTTCGACCAGGGATACTCTTGGGCTGGATTCAGACGAGCAGTGGGCTACCGAGCGGATGATAGTCCGCACTGGGAGCATGGTGGTGGTAGTAGAGAATGTTCCTGTTGCTATAGACCAGATTACCTGGATGGCGGGAAGCTTTGATGGATACGTTGTCTCTTCAAGGGTATGGAAGGAAGGAGAGAGACTGGTTGGCACTATTGCCATTCGTGTGCTTGCTGAGCATTTTGATGATGCCATGAGGGCGCTGCGTGACCTGGCAGTTGATGTAACCTCTGAGAGTGCCTCAAGCAGGGATGTGACTGAGGAGTATGTTGACCTCAGCGCCAAGCTGGAGAACCTTGAAGCAACCGAAAAACAGTTGCTGGTTATCATGGAGAAGGCGGAAACTGTGGAGGACATACTTGATGTTCAGCGTGAGCTCTCAAGAGTAAGAGGTGAAATCGAGCAGACGAAGGCTCGCATGCAATACCTGGAACAAACCTCTGCTACCTCACTCATTGAGGTGCATCTGGAGCAGTCCAAGCTTGATATCGAATTCACTGCTGACAAGAGAAGGGGGCTAAAGGAAGGCGAGAAGATACAGTTTACTGTCCGCCAAGTTACGGGCGGTTTTGCTCCTTATAGCTACGAGTGGGACTTCGGGGACGGAGACATCAGCACAGATGAGGCTCCAACCCACGCCTATAAGGCTGATGGAAGCTACACCGTCTCCCTCACGGTAACCGATGACCGGGGTAACACGGAAACTGAAACCAGAACTGAATATATCACCGTAATCCCCGGCTGGAGCGCTGGCAGCATCGCCAGCAGTGCCTGGAATGGCCTGGTCACCTTTGGCCATGTGCTGGGTAATGTATTCATCTGGATTGGTATTCTCAGCCCTATCTGGATAGTTGTTGGTGGCGTAATCTACTGGTGGCGTTGCCGCCGGAGGAAACAAGCTCAGTAGCTTAACCACAGTAGAATCTGCATATGACAAAGCAATAGGTCAGTGAAAAGGTATCTATTGCTCACTGTATCCTTTTCGCTGGCGATTCACAGCCAAGCCCAGAAGAAAGATTGTCAATTCACCTGGTATAAGGGGCCTGACTATTCGTATTCGCTGCGAGAAAGAACAGCAGCAATACAGGCCAGAAGCAAGACAATACCCAGCGTCAGCCAGAATATCGGGGTAAACGCTGCGGGAAGCTCAGCGAGTAATGCTACTGCTTCTGTGGCCGTGATAATACCCATCACTGCGCACAGACTGCCAAGGACACCCAAGACCCAAGCCGCTATCGTCATGATAGACTGCCCTCCTTTGTTAAGTTTGACTTTATTTTAATCATAAACTGCTATATAATCAATGCGCATTCAAGGGAATTATATAAAGCTATGGGTAGCTTAGAGCAGGATATAGGCGATTTGCTTCGTCAGAAGGGACTGACTCTGGGGGTAGTTGAGTCGGCTACCGGAGGGCTAATTTCTCACCGCATAACCAACGCCCCAGGTAGCTCAGACTACTACAAGGGGTCGGTTACTGCCTACAGCAATGAAGCCAAGATTAAGGTGGTTGGGGTGAAAGAGGAGACCATCAACAAACATGGTGCTGTGAGTCCCCAGGTGGTTGAGGAGATGGCACAGGGTGGTAAAAAAGTATTAGTTGTAGATGTTTGTTTGGCTGATACCGGTATTGCTGGACCTGGAGGAGCTACCCCGGGGAAGCCGGTGGGACTATTCTATATAGGATTATCACACCGGGCCAGAACCTATAGCCAGAAACGCATTTTTGGGCGTGAACGGGAGCAAAACAAGCAAGATGCTGCTGAGGCAGCTTTGGGCATGCTAAAAGAATACCTGGTGCGCTTGAAGTAGGTTTTATATATCAGGTGCTGTTTTAAAAGTACTCATTCCGCTAGATAATCATTTACTGTCTTGTAACCCAGCCAACAAAGAATTAGTATATCAGTATCAAAGTTTTTGAAATTTGCGTAATAGGAGGGCTGCGCTCATGGATTTTATGGAAGGATGTCCAACCTGCGAGAATTGGGGTCAAGAGCGTCCAAATAAAATTATAGAAAATGAACTGGCCAGAGCATCATTTTCCGACTCATTTAGAGAAGGGCACTGTATAGTTACCGTAAAAAGACACATGATATCCCCATCTTCATTGACGGCAGACGAACATGTTGCAGTTTTTGACCTGATTACCAAAGTATCAAAAGCTCTGGAGAAGAAGTACAACGCCAGAAAGACGTACCTGTTGGTGATTGGTGATAGCGATAAGTTCCAGCACCTTCATTTCCATTTAATACCAAAACACAGAAACCTACCTTCAATGGGAGTTTACTGTTTCCAGAAGATGTTCGAGGTTGAACCCAATAGAACGACTCCTGACTCTGAGAAAAAAGCAATAGCAGCTGAACTTAAGGGGATGATAGAAAATATTTCGTGATAAATTGACTTTGTTATAAGGCATCTTCGTTACCAAGCATTAAAGTAGGGGGAGTTCAAGAGGGGGCAAAGCCCCCTCTTGCAAAAACCTTCCCCCTCTCCTTTGAAGGAGAGGGGGAAACAGGGGGTGAGGTAGATAAGGGACTTGCAGGAAAAACAGGTTGTTACCTGCTTCCTTGAATCTGCCGGCGAGGTACTTCTCCTGCGCCGCAGTGAGCAGGTTGGTAGCTATCAGGGAAGATGGGCAGGCGTTAGTGGCTATATTGAGACAACTCCCGATGAGCAGGCCCTGGTGGAGATAGCCGAGGAAACCAGTCTGAGCGGGCAGGACATTAAACTGATAAGAAAGGGCAAACCTTTACCGGTTGAGGATGAAAAACTGGGCACCAGGTGGGTGGTTCACCCTTTTCTTTTCCATATCAGAGACCGGAATAAGGTCAAGATTGACTGGGAGCACAAAGAGACACGCTGGATAAACCCCAGGGATATAGATAACTACCAGACTGTGCCTATGCTCAAGGAAACACTGGCCCGGGTGTATGAGAGCTAGTCCTTTTCAAGCAGGGTCGCTTTCCATATGGCTAATAACTTTTTTGCTGTAAGCAGCCCGTTTTCGGTAACTACTGCGGTAATTAATTCCAGTGGAGTAATATCAAAGTAGGGGTTTTTAATCCTGACCTCTGGTGGCAATCTCCCCGGTTCTACTACCTCGGACGGCTCTTTCTCCTCCAGGTCAACCTCATCACTCTTCAGCCTGGAATCAAACTTGAGAGTCTCACACAATACATAAAAGGGAATCTTTACTCTTTCAGTGGCTAAGGCTAGTTGATAGGTGCCTATTCCATTAACCACCGCGCCGTCAGCACAAACCCTGTCAGCACCGACCATCACCTTATTTACCGTTGAGATGTAGAGCCCTACAGCCGTATCATCAATAAAGGTAAGTGGTATCCCATGGTCTCCAAGCTCTCGGACGGTCCTCTCACCGCTGCGACCCGGTCCCGAACGCGTAGCAATCACTTCAATATCCTTGTGTTGTATAAAAGCTTCCTTTAGCGCTGCCACTACTGTTGAACTATAGCTGTGGGTCATTATTCTGTCACCATCAGCAATCAGCCGGGAGCTGTATTTGGCAATCTGAGCTATAGCCTCAAGTGAATCAGCGACTAATTCATCTGCCTTGGAAATCGTTAGCTGCCTGATTGAATCTAAATCCCTTCTCCTGACTTTTGCAGTTACTGTCTTGAGCAGACGGTTGACGATATTACATACAGGTGCCATAGCCGGACGGGCTGATATTAACCTCTGCCTAATCTCTTTCTGCTCAAGTAAAAATTCTTTAGTGCTGTGTGCCTGACTGCGCTCGGCAGCAATCTTTACCGCTTTTACTGCCTGCCTTGCCAGCTCACTGGCACCATCAGTCTTGTTATTCTTGATTTCATCTATCAGACCGGCGATTTCAGCACTGATGTCCATCGGCATTATCCCACCCTTTAGTCAGCTAGGACGACAAAATCTTCTAATTTTTGATACGCCAAACTGAATTCTTTATCCCAATGCTCCATAGTTAGTTTTTCCTTCTCCTCCTGTGACATTATACAAAATTTAAAAATCAGAAATTCTAAAAATTCCCTTGTTTCCTTATTGCTAATCTGAGAAACTAAAGGCAATCGTTTCGTCACCGTTTCAATCATATCTGCTTCTTCAGATTGAAATATAACTTCTTTTAACTTTTCCATTGATGCTTGGTCGGGTAACAACCGGTCTAGAGAATTAGGCCCCTGTTTACTTGCAAATTCCCACATTGAGCGCATTACCAGCTTGGTTTGAATTTCTGTCAAGGCTTCTCTTATAGGTGAAACTATTTTCTCCCTATTTTCCCTTCTAGCATCTCTAATTTCACGTTCCCTTTCTAGCTTTTGTCTTTCGGTCTCTCTTTTGCCTTGTAAAAAATCTCTAAGGAAATAGCCTCCATAAATTACTATCCCAGTAGCTAGTATGGTAGCAACTGTGTTCCATATACCTTCCATTTTCGACCTCCCCTTTAGCGGCTTAATAAGAGTATACTACTAATTCATTTACATAATAAAGAGTGTCTAAAAGGGGCGAAACCCCTCTCTTACAATTCACTTCCCTCTCTCCTTTGAAGGAGAGAGGGACAAAGGTGAGTTAAAGAGAGGCGAAGCCTCTCTTATATAAACTATTTCCCCCTCCCTTTTTAAGGGAGGGGGATACAGGGGGAGGGTTACTATAAAGGTTTAAAGAGTGTAAGGTAGATTGAATTTAATAAGTCTATCTGGTAATTTTATAGTCACACCCACCCTCGGAAATACTTCTCCTTATAGATAGCGACAGATTTAGCTTTATTGCCACTATTGACTATCAGTGGTATACTCTGGCATATATCTTAAAAGCTGGAGGGGGGAATTTTGATGAAGAGAGCTGATGGTCGTGCCTGGGACGAACTGAGGCCGGTGCGAATAATACCCGGATACCAGAGCTTTGCCGAAGGCTCGGCACTAATTGAGATGGGAAAGACTCATGTCTTGTGCTCAGTTAGTGTGGAGGAACGAGTGCCGAACTTCCTTAGAGAGGCAGGCGGCGGCTGGATTACGGCTGAATACTCTATGCTGCCCCGTGCTACTGTCACTCGTACTACCCGCGATTCATCACTGGGCAGGGTTACTGGCAGGAATCAGGAAATACAGCGCCTCATCGGGCGCTCGCTGAGGGGGGCAGCCGAACTCAATGCTTTGGGGGGGAGAACCTTCATTGTAGATTGTGATGTGCTTCAGGCGGATGGTGGCACCAGAACCGCGGCCATTACCGGTAGCTATGTAGCCCTGTATCTGGCAATGCAGACCCTGGCAAATATGGGAATATTATCGTCCATACCTCTAAAGAGTGCTGTAGCTGCTACCAGTGTCGGCATTGTACACAACAACAGGCTTTTAGACCTGTGCTATGACGAAGACTCCAGCGCCGGGGTTGATTTCAATGTCGTGATGACCAGCCAGGGTGAGTTTGTGGAGGTTCAGGGTACGGCTGAAGGGAAGCCCTACAGCAAGGAGACTATCGATTTCCTTCTTGCCCTGGCGGAAAAGGGTATCAGGGAACTGTTTCAAGCCCAGCAGGCAGCCCTGGAAGATGTAGGGGTAAGATAGAGATTTATTATCTACCTCACTCCATTAGGTTCTTATTTGGTAACCCCATCCCCTGTATCCCCTTCCCCTTGATAAGGAGAAGGGGATAGGGTTTCATAAATCTTAAGTGGGTGAGGCTTCGCCCCCTCAAACTTCCCTTGATAAACCAGAAACGAATCTTTAAGGTCTTACCTGCCCGCTGCCAAAGATAATCCATTTATAGGTGGTCAGTTCCTTTAATCCTATTGGACCGCGGGCATGCATCTTCTGGGTGCTGATAGCTACCTCTGCTCCCAGGCCGAATTGACCTCCATCGGTGAAGCGGGTGCTGGCATTAACATAGACACAGGCAGCATCCACTTCATTGAGGAAGCGCATAGCGGCACCATAATCCTCAGTAACAATGGCTTCGTCTGCCCCCGAACCATAGCGCTCAATGTGCTCCAGAGCCTCGTCCAGAGAATCCACCACCCTGACCGCCGCCACCAGTGCCAGAAACTCCTTGCCCCAATCCTCCTCTGTAGACGCTACTAGCCTTAAAGAAGAGTCTGCTTTAAGAATGGACAGGGCTCGTTCATCGCAGCGCATCTCTACTCCAGCCTTTGCCCACTCAGTCGCTACCAGCGGCAGGTAGCTCTGGGCGATATCGGCGTGAACCAGCAGGGTATCCAGGGCGTTGCACACTGAAGGTCGCTGCACCTTGGCATTGAAGGCTATAGCCACTGCCTTGGCCAAATCGGCGCTCTTGTCAACATAGGTATGGCAAACGCCAATGCCACCGCTGATGACCGCCATAGCAGCATTCTCGTTAACAAAATTTATTAGCTCGGCCCCGCCCCGGGGGACAATCAGGTCGATATTGTCGTTCATCTTGAGCAGGTGATTGATGAGTGCTCGGTCGGTATTCTCAACAAACTGCACCACCCCCTCGGGCATCCCGGCTCTGGTAGCCGCTTCCTGGACTACACCGGCTAAAGCGCCGTTGGAGTGAACCGCCTCCTTACCACCCCTGAGGATAATGGCATTGCCTGATTTCAGGCAGAGCACCGAGATGTCTATAGTAACGTTGGGTCGGCTCTCATAGATAGTAGCGATTACCCCGAAAGGAACCCGCTTTCTACCTATCAGCAAGCCATTGGGCAGGGTGCGCATATCAAACACCTCGCCCACAGGGTCAGGGAGTGCTGCCACTGCCAGCACATCATGGGCTATACCCTCAAGGCGGCTGGGAGAGAGTGTCAATCGTTCAAGCATAGCCTCGTTCATCCCTGATGCCTTAGCTTCGCTGCAATCAATTTCATTGGTAGCCAGTATTTTATCCTTCCTGGCTAACAGGTCATCAGAGATATTAGCTAAAGCCTTGTTCTTTATCTCGGTAGAGAGATAGGCCAGCCGACGAGAAGCCGCCTTGGCTGCCTTTCCCTTTGCCTGTAGTTCTTCAATTGCTGATGTCATATTCATACTCCTGATTATGCATTATATACTGTAACCCCACCCCCTGTATCCCCTTCCCTTTGATAAGGGGAAGGGGAAGAATTTTTCTTAAGAGGGGCGAAGCCCCTCTTTGACTCTCCTATTTTATATATCTCTTCTTCTTTATCTATTCAAGCATCCTTTCGTATCTCTGGGCAAGCCCTCTGTTTCAAACTGGATACCGGGGAAGGAGTCCCTGAGCCTTTTTGAAGTAACCTCTATAGCATCATAGTTAATATCTATCCCTATCCAGCGTCGATTCAGCTTATGGGCGGCAACAAGGGCGGTGCCGCAGCCACAGAAGGGGTCAAGCACAATATCCCCTTCGTTGGAACTGGCTTTAACAATGCGCTCAAGCAAAGTGAGAGGCTTCTGGGTGGGATAGCCAAGGCGCTCCTTGTAGGGACCGTGAAGCGGGTCAATATCAGCCCACCAATCTTCTGGAACCTTGCCTTCATATTTGAGGTAGTATTTCTTACCATATTTCAGCCAGTACCTGTTACCCTTATCGTCGGTGAAATATGTCCTGTTTGTTCTATCTACCAGAATATCCTCATAGTTAAAAATCCACCTGTTACTTTTCGTATAGAAAAAGATGGTGTCGTGCTTCCGGGCAAAGTATTTTTTTGACCTCCCACCACCCTTATAGGACCAGGCAATCTCGTTGCGGAAGTTCTTGGCTCCGAATATGCGGTCAAGAACAAGTTTTAAATAATGGCTGGTAGAGGGGTCACAATGAAGATACAGAGAGCCGGTATCCTTGAGCGTACGGTGCATCTCAAGCAACCTTGGGGTCATCATGACTAAATACGCTGCTACAGGGGTAGTGCCAATGCCTTCTACCATTCCGCCAATAAGTTTCCCAACTTCCAACGGTGCCTTTAGCAGGATTTCCTGGAGAGTGTCCTCTGCCGTCCTGTCCCAGGTCCAGGTATCAGAGAAAGCTTTTACTCTTGCCCCGGGCCGCTTACCATTATTTTCTTTATAGAGAAGGTTATAATCCCGGTTACTGCCGAAAGGCGGGTCAAGGTATATCAGGCCAATGGAGCTATCAGGGATATATTTACGCAAGATTTCCAGATTGTCGCCGAAATAGAGGACGTTAGTTTTTAGTTCTGCCATCTCTACCTCACCCACTTTATTTTATACAACCCCATCCCCTATATCCCATTCCCCTTAGCAAGGGGAAGGGGAATTTCATGTGAGAGGGGCTTCGCCCCTCTCTGACTCCCTTTAACTTATATAGAATCTTTGGGAACAGGAGTACGTTACCTTAATGTAACGCAAAAGTCACTCCTTGGGTATTTCTTTAAAAATGGCTAGGCCACTTTCTCTAAGCTTACTTAGACGGTCTTCAAGTGAATCGGATAAAAGGGCACAGTAATCCAAGCAATTAGCTGACTCAAATAGCAGACTGACTAGAACGGCAAATAAGATAGATATATTCCTTCGAAGTGCCTTTTCATTGAAAGGCTGAAAAACTCTCCAATCTCCTGACTCGAAATCAATCATATGAGACATAGATTCAGGTGCAAAAGAGATATGGGAAGCATGTTTGTTTAAATAATTGCGCAATTTCTTAGATTCCCCGTGAATAAGCTTGGCTATCTCTCCTGCTGATGGCAATCTCTCTTCCAGTGCTTCATCTACTCTTTGGGGATTATCATAAAAGTACCTCAGAAGCTCAATACATTCAATTAAAGGGCGTAAGAGAGCCCCGGCTTCTTGTGCAAGGCCATCCAATGTCAGGCTAAATATACCTTGAGCAAGGCACCTACCTTTAAGCAAAGTAAGTCCGACCACTCTGGAGAAAGTCGAAGCCTTTCCAGGGGAATTGAACATACCAAGCATTTCATCTAGTAGTGAAAAAGTTTGATAAATAGTATTGGCTTCTATCTGTAATTCAGATTCAATAGCACTCATAGCGTTCGTTCTGGTGTTCCAAATTTCATGCATCGCAATTCCTCACTCTACCACACTCCTCTGAACCAGTTCATCTATTTCAGTCGTTATCATAACGGTCTCCTGAAAGACTATGAATATCTTCTTGTATTGCTGGATTTCATCGCTCTCTTACTTTTCCTCCTCACCACTAACAGGTGTTTAAGAGGAGCGAAACTCCTCTTTTATTTATACTTCCCCCTTCCCTTATCAAGGGAAGGGGGTCAGGGGGATAGGTTGCCTTAAAGCATAACTAGGTTGTTTCGGTGCACGACCTCGGAGCCGTAGTCATAGCCGAGCGTGGCGGCAATTTTATTTGAGTGCACCCCTTTAATAGCCGCAATATCAACCGAGCTATAGTTGGTTATGCCGCAGCCGAGCCGGGTCCCCTCGGGGTCGTAGAGATTAACGATGTCGCCGCGCTGAAACTTACCCTCAATCTGCGTAATGCCGGCTGCCAGCAGGCTTCGTTTCTGCTTTTTTAAAGCCAGAGCTGCCCCGGAATCTACCACCAGCTTTCCCTTTGTGGAAAGCCCGCTCAGCATCCAGCGCTTGCGACTCTCCAGCTTGCTGACCATTGGCAGGAAGCGGGTACCGACTGTTTCACCTGCTGCCAGTCTCAAAATAATATCCGGTTCCCTGCCGTCGGCTATGATTACCGTTACCCCTGAAGCGGTAGCCAGTTTGGCAGCCTCTACCTTGGTAGCCATACCACCGGTGCCAAGAGTGCCCGGCGTATCTGTCACCAGACTTTCAATCTTTGAATCAATCCTGTCCACTTGCGGAATGAGACGTGCATCAGGATTGCGGTATGGGTCAGCAGTATATAGCCCGGCAATATCACTGAGAATTAACAGCAGGTCAGCATCAACCAGGTTAGCCACCATGGCGGAAAGATTATCGTTATCGCCAAATTTAGCTTCCTGAATCTCATCCACCGCTACCACATCGTTTTCATTAACGATACATACCACCCTTAGCTCAACTAAAGCGAGCAGTGTATTGCGGGCATTGAGATAACCAGCCCGGTCAGCAAGGTCTGCCCTGGTCAGCAGTGCCTGAGCTACAGTAATATTATGTCGAGCAAAGAGCTGGTCGTAGACATTCATCAGTCGACCTTGCCCCACTGAAGCCAGCACCTGCTTAAAAGGAATATCTCTACGCTCCCTGGCTAACCCCAGTTTATACCTGCCGGCAGCTATAGCTCCGGAAGAGACGATGAGTAGCTCCAGACCCTGCTTGTGTAACTGTGCCACCTGGGCTACCAACCCTGACATTATTTCCTGGTTAAGGTGGTCACCACCGCCAGTAAGAAGGCTGGTGCCAAGCTTAACCACTAAGCGGTGATAGGGCAAAGTCTTTGAACTGGTTTTCTCACTTTTGTTCTTGGCCATCTAAATTTTAACCAACTGAATTTGCCCTATTATAGCAAGCTGAAGCAGGCTGGACAAATATAGAGGTTGTTACGAAACTCTTGTACAGACGGAATCAAAGGTTCAACAATTCATAATTGCACATTCTGGCTGATTGTTAACTAAGGGAGAGTTCGAATCCACTCAGGTGGGCCGATTAGGGGAATTGAGGTCCTGCACGTATTCCCGCACTACCTCCGGGTCAGTAAGTTCGATAGTTCGGTATCTTAGTGTCTCTTCTGCCTCCGCCTTGGCCTGCTGAAGTTGTTCCATCTCTTCACCAATATTTTTTTACTTCCAATGGACTGTGCTAGTACCGTGTCCCAAGCGTCGGTATCACCGACCACGTAACATTTTCCAAGGTCTAGAGCTAAATCCTTGCGTGCTGCAAACACCAGACCCGGCTTGGGTTTTCTGCATGTGCAGTCATCCTCTTCTCTATGTGGTCAGCAGTATACTGCATCTATCCTGGCTCCGCCGTCTTCCACTTCATGCTGGATGGCGGCTACCCTTTCTTGGAAATATTGGTAGCCGAAGTCCCCCCTAGCGATATGGCTTTGATTTGTGATTATTATTGCAAGAAGGTAGCGCGGCATGGGCGTGGTCGCAGGTCAGTCGTTGCTGGTTAGAGCCGTCGGCATCCATCACGTGTATCTCAAAGTCCCCGTCACGGTCAGACTCGAACGCAATCCTGCTGGGAGGAGCTACTTCCTCTTCTTCTTCCACAGGCGGAAAGACTGAGTATTAGTACCGTGACAAGAGAGAGGAGTAAGCATTTCCTGAACATCTTTGCGGCATATCTGGATTAATATAGAAATGCTCTGGTTCATGGCGCGTTATATGAGATGTATCTGGCGTGACCTTCGCGTGACGATGTACAGGACGAGCAAGCCCATAACCAGAACTGTACCTACACTAAAGTCCAGTAGAAACCAGTTAAATCCTGGTTCCCCCGGTGTTACAGTCATCCTGGCTACGTTGAAGCGTCCGGTCAGACCAGCTACCTTAACCTGATGACTGCCTACGGCCAGGTTAGATAGTTCAAAGGTTAATATTTCACTACTACCTGCGGCGAGGGTAACTTCTTCTATCGCCCGCACTATTCCATCGATTATCAGGTGCAATTCAAAACTTCCAGCAGTAGCACCCTCGTTAGTCATTGTAAGGTTAATGGTAACCGTCTCTCCTAGATAAGCTTTTTGAGGATTTATTATAAGATTACTTATCTCAAACTTTGCTGGCAATGGGGATGGGGGAGGTGCCACCTCAACGGCAACGACGAATAATGATGCATGGCTGATTAGCGCCTTTGCCTTGCCAATCTCGACCGGGGAGTCGGGGGGTGGTTGCAACCGTACCAGGTCCTGCTCATCGGTATAGTTTGCCACGAATGGCAGGAAGGTATTCTCAGGTAAATCTTCCGGGTCATACCTGATAGCGAGCCTGGCGGGGGGATAAAAGTCTAAGCCAGTAGACTCCATATCAAGATTGTAAGCTGTAAGTTTATAAACGGGGCTGAGGACAATGATACCATCAGGAACAACTATCGATTCATCAGTTATGCTCAATTCAATCAGACTCAGTATTGCTCCACCGAAACCAGTAACTCTGGTTCCACTATCAATATCAATAATGAAATTTTTATTGCGGTCAGTTAACGTCAGCGCTTCAGTCAGAATTCCGTCGGCTCCGATTTCTACGCTGGATTCCTGGTCCAGCATATTTATTTCCAGTATATTAGTGGTAGTAGGACTTTCCTCCTCTTCTTCGGTAGGCGGAGGACCTTCTTCAACAGGTTCTGTATATGGCGGGGCAAGTATAGTGTATTTGCTGAAGTGGCTGACTTGTGCTGAGATAGTTTTATTCACTCTGTTAACAGTACAACCGTCGAGTGGAATCCACTCACCGGCAGCTGTATCCCATAGCGCGATAACCAGAGTGCTTTCATCGGTTCCCTGAGGTATGTCAGCAGGGTTATAAGCTAGGGTAATGGTTATTGGTCGGTCAAAGGTAGCCCCGTCCGGACCTGCTTCATAGTTAAGACCGACTATGGTATTATCATCCGGCGGAGGTGGTGGCTCTCTGTCTTTCACCAAAATCCATATTTCAGTAAGAGGCTGGTCTTCTTTGGTCTTGCCAACGGTTCCTTCACTAATAACAACCTGTCCTTTGCTGCCCACAGATTTAGTAGTGACCTTTTCAGTGAATATGCCTTCCCCGGTGACAACCCCTGAAACGTCAGTAATATTGCACTCCCGGAGCAGGTATTTTATGGTAAAAGCTATATCATCTCCCTGAATTTCGTTGCCCGCCTGAGCAGGCAGCTCCCATTCCAATCGCAGGTTGACAGTATTACCGACCTTAAGAGGTATTATCTCTATATATTCTCGCCCGGTAGCACTCTGCGGAAGGCTATTAATTATTGTCGGCAGATTTATATTGGTACTCAGGTCGTCTGCTATGAGATTAAGCAGCAAGTAGTCAGCAAACTCGCCCGGTTCTGTGGTGTCACCCGTCTCAGATTCAGGATTAACGCCTTCATTACTGACAATATCGCTTATCCAGATAGTAACGAAACCATCCTTGCTTCCGATATTATGCAGTTCAACTGTCCTGGAACCGTTATTTGCAGGCTGGATATTGGTTATATTCCAGGGCGTAGCTCCTTCACCACCCAGCTCAAGGTCCACCGGGTTGGTATCAGCCTTAGCTACGGATGGGAAAAAACCAAGCAGAGTTAGCCCTGTAATCATGGATATAGCTATTCTAACTGTATTCTTGAGAGATATCTTCACAGCGTTGTTCTTAACCGTTATTTCCATCTATCACGAAGTGCCTTCTGGACCTTCTCTTCTATTGTTTCCTCTAACGTTCCCTTAGCTACTACTTTAAGTGTCTTTTTTTGTTCCTGCTCCAGTCTTGATATTTCTCCCTGGTAGAAACGCTGGTATAGTTGTTTCTCCTGTCTCCATCCTGCCAGCCAGACCAGGGCTAACCCAATAGCAGCAACCGATGCCACGACCACAAGTCCTGCCTTTGTATACGTAGCTAAAATTATGACAAGGATAAGAATAGCGAACAAGAATACAGCAATATTCAAGTCCCACCTTGCATTTCTGGCCCTATCTCTTGCTATATGTGCAGCCGTTTGCTCTATTTCCGGGCTTATTTGCTGGGTAGCTTCATTTTCACTCATCAGTTAACTCCCCTTTGCTTTCATTCCTCGTCACCTACTCCGCTCACGTCTGGCTCTGGCGCGCTATATTCACGATAGTAGTAGGTTACTACCCAGTCTTGAATACTGGGGATGTCTGTACTATAAGTACTGGACAGGTTAGCTCGGAGCCTTATCTGGTCATAGTCCGTGAGCACTGATGATATATCCACTGGAGAGGTATTAAAGCCGGCAGAGTTGCCCGGCAGCTCACCATCAGGGATGAGACTCCAGACTGAGCCGGTGTAGTATTCCAATTGATATATAATATCTGAATTGGTTTGTTCGGTGTCATTCCAGGAAAGCTGGATACCCACAGCAAAACGGGTAGCAGTATCTATAGGTATGGTCGTTGACCTGAGTGTACCTGAAGCCGAGACTGCTTTGTCGAACTCGACATATGTCTTGAACCAGAGGTCATGGTCGGTCATTGTCCAGTCGGTTCCACCGTTAGAGGAGTAGGAACGGTCACCATTCGCGTAGACATCAACACTCTGATAGGCCACATTATAGTAGTTGGAGGCATCCCCACCGGTGGTCTTAACCACTATAGTATATCGTGTGCCACTGGTAATAGAAGCTGGCGTGGAGAAGAAGAACACGTAGTCCTTGGCTGAGGTGCCGATGTCACTTCTGCTGGCAGATGCATAAATTGTTCCCGTGGGCTGGTATTTCCCTGTGGCCGAGGTAATGTAGGTTGTGAAGTACAAATCTGCGGAGCTATCGGGCATCCAGCTACCACCGCTATCGGAGGAAGCGCATTCTTTACCCAGTCCATAAGCATCGGAATTCTGATAGCCCACTCCGTAGCAGTTGCTGGCATCACCGCCGCTGGTGTAGACAACAATGGCGTAGTTAGTCTCAGCGGTGATGCTATATGGCGAGCTGAAGACGAAGTCATATTCGCCGGCGGTGGTAATATCGCTTCTGGAGGTGCTGGCATACACCGTGCTGCCCGGGGTATCACCTACCTGCACTGTTATATACGTTCTGAAGTAAAGGTCGGTAAAGCTGCTTCCTATCCAGTCTGTTCCACTATTGATTGAAGAGCACTCCCTGCCGTTAGCGTAGGCATCGGAGTCCTGGTAGCTGACTCCATAATAATTGCTGGCATCGCCGCCGCTGGTGTAGATAACGATGGCGTACTTGGTGCCGGCGGTTACGGTATAGGGTGCAGAGTAGGTGAAGTCATATTCGCCGGCGGTGGTAATATCGCTCCTTGAGGAGGTGGCATACACCGTGCTGCCCGGAACGTAGGCATTTATCGTCACATGGGTCTGAAAATAAAAGTCGTAGGTATCATATCCGGTCCAGGAGTTGCTGTAATCGCCAGAGTGGCATGCCCTGCCAATGGCATAGTCATTGGAGTTCTGAAGAAAAACAGGGTAATTATTGCCTGCATCGCCGCCATCCGTCTTTATCACAATGGCGTATTTAACTCCGGAGGTAACTGAAGGCGGGGAACTGAAGGTAAAATCGTATGTGCTGAACGAGGTGCCAATATCAAGGGAGTTTTTACTGGTGGTAGCATAGATAGTGGTGCCAGGTAAGTCGTCTACAGTGCAGTTCCGTATCTGCACGTCTATAGTACCAAGAGGGTTTCCCATCTTTGTTCTGAAGTAAAGGTCAGTAGAGCTACTCCCTGTCCAATCTGCTCCGCCGTTTGTAGAAGAGCACTCCCTGCCGTTAGCGTAGGCATCGGAGTCCTGGTAGCTGACTCCATAATAATTGCTGGCATCGCCGCCGCTGGTATAGATAACGATGGAGTATTTGGTGCCGGAGGTTACGGCATAGGGAGTAGAGTAGGTGAACTCATATTCGCCGGCGGTGGTGATATCGCTTCTGGAGGTGCTGGCATACACTGTGCTGCCCGGAATGTCTCCTGACGGTACCGTTACGTATGTTCTGAAGAAAAGGTCAGTAGAGTTGCTCTCTGTCCAATCTGCTCCGCCGTTTGTAGAAGAGCACTCCCTGCCGTTAGCGTAGGCATCGGAGTCCTGGTAGCTGACTCCATAATAATTGCTGGCATCGCCGCCGCTGGTATAGATAACGATGGAGTATTTGGTGCCGGAGGTTACGGCATAGGGAGTAGAGTAGGTGAACTCATATTCGCCGGCGGTGGTGATATCGCTTCTGGAGGTGCTGGCATACACTGTGCTGCCTGGAACGTATCCCGCCGGTACCGTTACGTATGTTCTGAAGTAGAGGTCGGTAGAGCTGCTCCCTGTCCAGTCTGCTCCGCCGTTTGTAGAAGAGCACTCCATGTTGTTAGCGTAGGCATCGGAGTCCTGGTAGCTGACTCCATAATAATTGCTGCCATCACCGCCGCTGGTATAGATAACGATGGAGTATTTGGTGCCGGAGGTTACAGAGTAGGGCGAAGGGTAGGTGAACTCATATTCTCCGGCGGTGGTGATATCGCTTCTGGAGGCGGTTGAATACACTGTGCTGCCCGGAGCATAGGCGCTTGTGGCAACATAGGTCTGAAAATAGATATCCAAAGCGGGATATCCTACCCAGTCTGTTCCGGCGTTTGCGGACGCAGAAGCCCTGCCGTTTGCATATACATCAGAACCCTGGTAGTAAAGTGGGTAGTTATTGGAAGCATTACCACTGGCAGTGTAGATAACGATAGCGTACTTAACTCCAGAAGTAACACTGGCCGGTGAACTGAAGATGAAATCATATTGCCCCACAGCACCGATGTCACCGGGGTCCTTGCTGGCCGAAGCATAGACAG
>CAYNFT010000002.1:0-51458 GCA_964396535.1 uncultured Dehalococcoidales bacterium
GCCACTCTTCTTCTTAGTCTTCGCGATTTTAGTTAGTACGTTATTTTGATGTTCATCCATTTCAGCTAAGTCGCGTTTTAGCCATCTCCCGCTATAGGCATAATTATAAACCATATAAATAGCATCCTGTGTACGCCCTAGAGATTTGGCAAGGTTTCTTACATTAGTGTGTGTCGGAACTAAGCTAAGAATCAGGTCTACCTCCTGTTGTGAATAACGTTCAAAAGCTCTCGCAACACCGTCACTCTTTTTCTTCACAATGCCCTCCTAGAGATTTATTTTACCCCATCCCCCTGTATCCCCCTTCCCCTTGTTAAGGGGAAGGGGATGTTTTTCTGAAGAGGGGCTAACGCCCCTCTTCAACTCCCCGTTATTTATATGACTTCGTCCCTCTTGAACTCCCTATATGTTAAGGTCTTTACCCATTTTAGTCCACATTAGAACAGGCCTGCTCCACGCTCCTCGAGGCTTCGCCGGTTACCGCAGAGGTTTTTTAGTAAGATTCCACCTCCATAAAGGGAATAACACGGCGGCATTACAGCCCTTTTTGAAATCTCCCCCTCTCCTTGTTAAGGAGAGGGGGATTAAGGGGGTGAGGTTAAGAAACTCTAGTCTATTCGCTTAAAAGACCTGGCGGGTGCGCCGCAGACGGGACATTTTTCGGGGGCTTCACCGGGCACGGTATTACCGCAGACCTGGCAGACAAAATACGGCTCTTCCTTTAGCTGCCTGTCCTCGTTAAGGGCTTTAAGCGCCTCCTCAAAGTGGAGGTAATGAACTTGCTCCACCTCGTTAGCATATTCAAAGGTACGCTTTGCTCTTTCATTTTGTTCCTGCTCCGCCTGGTCAATAAAAACAGGATACATCCTGGTGAACTCATAGTGTTCACCAACGGAAGCAGCCATCACGTTCTCCTTGGTCGCACCAATAGCATCCATAGCGTTAAAATGATTTCGGGCGTGAACCGTCTCCGCCTCAGCAGCAGCCCGGAACAGCCTGGCTACCTGGGGATGGCCTTCCTTCTCTGCTTTGTCAGCAAAAAACAGGTAGCGCCGATTAGCCTGACTCTCCCCGGCAAAGGCTTCCTGTAGATTTTGTTCTGTCTTGTACTCCATTTTATGCCCCCCTTAACAGATAATATTTATTAACCCCATCCCCCTTTATCCCCCTTCCCCTTATCAAGGGGAAAGGTAAAGTTTTAGGAAGAGGGGTTCCGCCCCTCTTAGACGCCCCTTTCCCCTCCTGTTGAAAGGACTTCGTCCCTCTTAAACTCCCTATTGTTTTGGGGCTTCGCCCCTTTTTAGTCCCCTGTAATCCAGTATAGTTTATCTATTATATCTCTTCTATATCAGCCAGTGTCTCCGTCAGATAAGGTTCTAGCCCCTGATTTTGCAGGAGAACGCATAGCGCCTCAGCCTTATCTTTGTCTTTTACCATAGTGAACAAAGCCGGACCTGAACCAGCCAGGTGAACATCGGCGGCACCCATTTTGACAAAGTGCGACCTTGATACGTCCAGCCCCGAAAAGCGGTAAAAGGCAACATTCTCAAAGGTATTGAACAAAAGGGAAGACGTAAATTCCCTGCCCGTCTTTAATTCCTCTACCAGCCTCTGAGTAATCTGCCCGTCTGTATAATGGTTGGCTCCAAGGCTCTCGTAGAGCTGCTTTGTCTTGCCCGGTAGCCTTGGTACGGGGGGTATCGCCAGGACAACCCGCATATGGGGTAATGGTGGCAGGGGGGTTACTAGTTCACCTCTGCCCTCAATCAAAGCCGTGCCGCCATAGAGAAAAAAGGATACATCCGAACCTAACTGCCTGGCAAGCTCAAGCAATTTCTCCAGCGATAAATTCAATCCCCAGAGCTGGTTTAACCCGCGCAGAACAGCCGCCGCATCACTGCTATCTCCACCCAGCCCTGAAAGTATAGGGATATGTTTTTTAACCTCGACAGTCACCCCTTCAGAACAACCGGCAGCCTGCTGAAGCAAGGTAACTGCCCTGGATACCAGGCTTTCGTCGGCAATCCAGTCCGGCATATCGGACTTAAAAGTGATATTCTGGCTCGACTGAAAACTGAGGCTATCACACAGGTTTATTGTCTGAATAACGCTACGGATTTCATGAAATCTGTCCTGGCGCTCAGCCAGTACCTCAAGGGTTAAATTTATCTTTGCCGGCGCTAAAACGGTCACCATCTATTTTCCCCCCACCCCGGTATATACCCGCCAGAGATGTGCCCAATCCTCAAGGCTCAGGGTCTCAGCCCGCCGCTGCGGGGCTATCTTAGCCTTCTCCAGCAAGTTTAACGATTCTACCTTTGATATTCCCAGACCCTGAGCCAGGGAATTTGCTATCTGCTTGCGTGAAGCGCTAAAACCGGCCCGCACCAGGGCAAAAAAGCTCTCCCTGTCGGTCATCTCGACCACTGGCTGAGAATATGGCGCCACCCTCAGCAGGGCTGAGTCAACCTCTGGCACCGGATAAAAACAACGGGCTGGCACATAGCCCGCTATCGTCGGCTCACCGTAAAGCTGCACGCTGACACTAAGCAGGCTCATCCGACCGGGTTTAGCAGCAATTTCCTCGGCTACCTCCTTCTGCACCATCACCACCATAAGCTCAGGTCTAACTCCAGCCTCAAGAAAGTGGCGCAGGACGGGAGAAGTAATATAATAGGGGAGATTGGCTACCACCTTGTAGGTTGGGGAGGGTTTTTCAACCTTTACTTCATTAAGTAAAGCCACCGGCTCCACCTTCAGCACATCCTCATTAATAATGGTAACATTCTTGAAAGAAGACAGGCTCTGTTTCAACATGTCTGCAAGCTTGTTATCCAGCTCAACGGCAATCACCCGACCAGCCTGTTTGGCTAGCTCCCCGGTCAGCACCCCCAGACCGGGACCCACCTCCACGACAACATCGTCAGGATTAAGCTGAGCGGTCGAGAGAATAAGCCCAAGCACTTCTTCATCAATGAGAAAATGCTGTCCCAGCCCCTTCCTCGCCCGAAGGCCAAAACGGCGCAGCAGCTTCTTAGTCTGGTCTAAAAGCGCCTCTGTCTCTGGATAACGCCGACTATGAACTTTCCCCGTCGGTTTTACTCCCACAGTTCCTCAATGTCTTTTTCAGCCTGTTTTTGAATATCAGCCTCATCAACGGAGATGAAGTCTTTATAGGAATCGGCCGAACCATACTCCCGTGTCCTGACCACCACCGGCATCGGCACCGCATGACCGAAGATAAGCGCCTGCTGCTTTGATTCTAGCTTGGCTAACACCGATTTAAGCTCACTCCGACCTGATACGCCAGCCAGCACGCTATCAATATCACGTTCGTTGTCCAACAGGCAGGTTATCTTGGTACCTATCTGCGACATAACCTCCTCATCAATACCACTGGGGCGCTGGTCAATGACCAGCAGGGTAGCATTATACTTGCGCATCTCACGGGCAATGGTGCCGAAGATGGTCTGGCTGGCTAGTCCGGGATTAAGGAAGCGATGTGCCTCCTCAATGGTGATAACCAGGGGATGAGGCGGGGCGCTATCCTCGGCTATCGCCTTCTCCATCCTTTCCCGGTACTGGGCATGGATGCGGCGGGTGAGCAGGTTTGCCACCAGGATATAGGCGGTAATATCGGTATACCTGCCAAACTCCAGGACTACATTTATGCCACGGTCGAGATATTCCAGGATGCGCTGCACTACATTATCGGGAGAACGAGAGACGAGAAAGGGAAGCCTCCCGATAGTCGCCAGCCCGCGCTTTAAATTATTCAGGGTACCTTCGTGTATGGTCAAGCCCTCGGGTAATTCCTCGGTATCTTTTATATCAAGGGTGCTCTGCAGCCAGTTTCTGCCAAATCTTCGGGATAGCTGGTATACCGCTTCAACGGCAAGCTCGGTAAGGTTTAACGTCTGGCGCAGCAAGGCAATATCCTCCGGCTCTATCTCGTCATAGCCTATCCTGACAACAAAGTCGGTGCTTACTCGCCGGCGCTTTGAATTTTCCTCATCTAAAGTAAAAACAGCCACCTTCTCCGGGAAAAGCTGCTTCAAGGCTTTAACCTTCCGTCCCTCCTCACTCCGGCTCTCCCAGCCGTATTCACTGTGCATATCAAAGACCAGATTTACCGCCGCCGATTTTTGCAGCATGCCGATGAGAAGCAAGCGGGTAAGAAAGGTCTTGCCGGTGCCGCTCTTGCCGAAGATACCATTCGACCGCTTGACCAGTTCCGGGAGGTCAAGGCAAATCTTGGTCTCCATATCCAGCGGGGTGCCAATATAGAACTTCCTGGCATCCTCCCCGCCAAAGACCAGCTCCACATCCTGCTGCGATGCCAGTTTTACCTCCGAGAAGTGACCGGGAACGGTCTTAACCGGCTGGGGTCCCTCGATTAAGCTGGTCACATCACCTCCAATAGTAAGATATGGGGTCACGTGGAGGGTTCCGTAGGTGCTGGTTCCAGTCAGGACTTCAGCCACAAAGGGGTCGGAGACATCGGGCGGGGTCTGGATAAGTTTCTGGTCGGTTACCCCCAGGCTGATATCATCTATCATGCCAAAGAACCGCCGCTTCTCTCCTTCGATGGTTACATAGCGCCCCACCACCATCTCCTCAATCGAAGCCGAGCTGTCCAGCCGAACCTCCACCCCCCTGGTCAACGAGCCAGAAACGACAATACCCAACTTTTCAGCGTCTTCACCGGTCATTACTCAATTCTCCTCATACAGTAGCGATTCTTCCAGGTCCCACCTGTACCGACACTTCTGTCTATCGCCGTTCCGATACATATCTGTATTTTCCGGCAGGTCAACAATTTCAACAAGCTCACAGCCTAAAATCTCGCAGGTTCGACGTGACGGGTAATTATCCGGATTACAGGTTATCCACAATGTCTTGAGACCATAGTCAATAGCAACACGCTTTATGAGATTACAGGCTTTTGCCGCATACCGATTGCCCCGATATTTTTCGTTTATCCCATATCCTATATGACCACCATACATTATGAGGTGTCTGGTATTCCCAATGCGCAAATCGATTTGCCCGATTGGCTCGGGGCTACCCGACAGAAGTATGTCAAACCTGTACACGGGCACATACTCTATTTCCGGCTTTGCTGGCCGTCTCTCTCTGACAACGACCCCTATTTCGCCGTCAGTGAACGTCCCGTAGTCATTAAACTTGAAGTCCGTCATTATTTGTATTTGCCTGACTTTTTCTGAATTACTACCTGATTTTGCCCAGAATAGCCTTAAGGCGGTTAAACTCGCCGCCGAGTAATATGGCAAGCTCCTTACCCGCCGCCACCAGAAACTTCTGGCGGTCTTCATATACCTGGCTCATCTGGCGCAGCGAGGCAGCCACAATCTCCTCAACAGAAACCAGCAGATGGGCGTTAATCAGTATATTGAGAAAGTCAAAAGACCGGCTGAACTCTCTTACCTCTTCGGGCTGACATTGATAGATGAAGCTGTGGATTCGGGCTGGCCTGGAGGGCAGGTAGTGAAAGAGTTTTTCCTTCTCCCTGTATCCGACCACCAAAGCGCTAAACTCGGTACGCAGCAGCTTTAGTAATTGCGGACTCGAGCGATAGATTTCCTCCTCGTCGGCTTCGTCCTTGCCCCTGGCAATCGGACGCCGTCCCGGCTCAATACTGGCGGTGGTAGCATTATAGACGATGCCGTATTGCTCCACCGATTCATCGGTGGTCTTCACCAGGCTGCCCAGAGGCGGCGACTGGTAGAGCTCGTAGCACTGCGCCACAAGTTCGGCGGTGCTGGCTTCAATCACCTCACCCACTCTTTCTGATAATTCAGCCATTATTTCTCCCCCGATTTCCGTTACTAACCCCATCCCCCCGTATTCCCCTTCCCCTTGGTAAGGGGAAGGGGAATTTTTAGGAAGAGGGGCTTCGCCCCTCTTAGACACCCCGTAATTATAACCCTATTTCTTCTTTGCTTCCTGCTTCTTACCCTTCTGCTGCTTGGGCTTCTTCACATTCTTTCTTCCCTTACTACCCATTGCTTTTGCCTCCCTTGCATATTAACAAATTATCTATCACCCTATCTGCCCCGAGACGAAGCCGTATATAAGACCGCCGATAAGCATGACCAGTCCCAAAGCCAGCAAGGCCCAGTACCACCACTTTATTCCCATTTGAGCCTCCTTACCCCAACAGGGATTTTAAGAGGGCGATAGCCCTCTTTTATTTCTCTCCCCCTCTCTTTAAAAGGAGAGGGGGACAAAAGGGATGAGGTTATTACATATTATATTATATCCACCCCATCCTACGGCTAAATGAGATTTTTGCTGGAATCCTTATTGGCGCCGATGTAGTAGATTTCATCCACCTTGACCACCACCACTGCTTTGGGATTAAACGGGAACTTCTTTTCCTGGGCACGATGGTTCGCCTCGTTAAGAAGTTCCCCGGATGTCTCCACCCTGGCTTTGCCCTTGAACTGGTACCCATATCCATCTTCCATGGTCCAAAAGGTAACCGCAGCCACCGGGTTTTCATCCAGGTTCTGCCGGGTCTTATGCATAAAATTATCCACCAGCATGACTTCATCATCCGAGATTATTCTAACCATGCCGATGGGAACTCCGTTCGGTTTGCCATCCTTGCTGGCTGTAGCCAGTATGAAAGGTCTTGCCTTTGCCGCAATATCTTTCATATCCTGTGATATCTTTGCCATATTGGCTCCTTCCCTTCATTAATTTATTTAAACCCACCTTGTCCTTTTACTACGGCTCTTGCCGGAGGTGGGAGTGGGCATATGCTCCTCCACCAAGGAAGACTCCACCAGAGCCCAAAAATTCTCTCTATCGGCCATAGTTACCACCGCCTGCTCGTGGGCTTCAGATATTGCTACCGGGTAGCCGTGTCCCCGCTGGCACTGGTCCAGGACAAGACTATGGGTAAGGTTAAGTAAATTTTCGTCCCTGGCCACCCACTGCGGAACTTCAACCCTGGCTATTTCGTCCTCCAATCTGAGGTAGAAGAAATAGACCCAGTGCTCTCCATAGTGCTTCCGAACCACCGAAGACTGGCTCGTAAACAGCGCCGACCTCTCCCCCTGATTTAACAGGCTAGAGAAAAGCTCCCTGTCCTGAACACCAGCCACGGCATCGCATTCCCTTTTTTCACACTGCTGGCAGTGGCGGTCAGTGTCAAGGGGGTCATTGGGACAAATAGCCACCCGCAGGGTATTGACCACGTCAGCGCTGCGAGGGAGGCTGATATAGCTGGCAAGGGCAAGCATTTTATCTTTGTTCTGTTTTCTGAGCTGGCTAAGATAGTTCAAAAAACCGTTTTTCAGCAGCATTTCACTGACAAACTCCGGGTAATCAGCCCCTAGCCCCCAGAGAATGAGAGTGCCGTCAAGCAGAGCCAGATTTGAGCTATCCGGCGGCAGCTCAGCCGCCAGCTCAACCAAGCGCCGGCACTCGTCCACACTGCGCTTGATACCTAAAAGAGCACCTTCTACCGGCTGTCCACGACCCTTGGTGCCAGCCGGAGCGATAACCAGGTCTTCATCCCCAGCATAAAGGCTGGGAAAACTATCAAGTATGGCATCTGGGCTGTCACCATAACGAAGAACGACGCT
This sequence comes from uncultured Dehalococcoidales bacterium, assembly GCA_964396535.1. Classification (GTDB taxonomy): domain Bacteria; phylum Chloroflexota; class Dehalococcoidia; order Dehalococcoidales; family UBA2162; genus CAYNFT01. The sequence continues at coordinate 7,617 of CAYNFT010000002.1, forward strand.
CCCGATGTTTATCAGGTAGCACCTTGCTGAGCGGTGGCGGTCAACATCAATATGGGAGCCATCGGTAGCAATTACGGTGAATTCGGCAGGGAGGGGCGGTGCTTTATAGTGCTGGTCAAGCCCCTCAACTATATCAGCCACCAGCCAGGTAGTCCTGCTGGAAGCAATCTTCCTTTTCAGATTATCAATGTCGTCAGCCTGGCTACGCAGGGTATCCAGAGCGTACTGAAGACGCTCCTGCCTCTCGTTGAGACCGGCTTTCAGCCTGGTAAGCATTTCCCCTACCTGCGAAGCCACCTTGGTTAAATCTAACGACATCTCCCTGGCACCATTTATGATTTAAACTATCTCAGGATGCCCCTGACGATAACATCCACCGCCTCGCTCTCATCCAGCCCTCTTGCCATCAGTGTTTCTACCTGTCTCCGGTCAATACTACCTATGGCTGCCTCATGCGTTACCTTTGCCATCCCATTAGTTACCGAGACAATAGGTATTGCCCTGGCTACTGCCTCTGTCCCGTTAACCAGCTCCATACAATCAACATGCCCTCTGGCATAGGGAGCATTACCATAGGTTTCTCCCTTAACTTCAGCCTTAGCCCTATCGCTTAGCACCAGGCGGCTTTTAGCCATACCTCTGGCTCCCTCTCCATTGAGATAGATTTTCTCCCATATTTTTATATCATCTTGCCCTTTCCCGTATGCCTTTACCACAAGTTCGGCAACAGCCTTCTCCTGACAGACTACCTCGAAATCGTAGTCCAGTTTACCAACCAGTCCCTGGCTTAAGGCGAAGGTGCTCTGCCAAACTCCGCCCTTGCCAACCTTAATCCTCGCCTTTGGAATTACCTCAATACCACCAGCCTCCCCATGATAATGGGTTTCCCTATAATCAAACCTGGCATTATTTCCAATCTCAATATCGGCGTCCATCTTGTGTATTACTTTGACGGCGTTGGGGAAGATACAGTGGGCAATTACACTTACCTCGCTATTATCCTGAGCATTCACTTTCAAGATGATTTCCTGCAATCCTTCTTGAGGGAGAACGCCAAAACAAAGGTGGACGGGATGTTCTATCTTCGCTCCTTCTTCTACCAGTAAACGGACGTTAACACCGGTTTCCATCTCCTCTGTCTCGATTTTTAGCCCGCTAACTCCGTCAGCACCGAGAACTTTGTTCTCATGAATAACCAGCTTGGCTATATCCTTACTTACTAAAGAATTCCTGTCGCCGCCGGCCTTTTCATAGGCATCAACCATTCCCTCATATTCTTTCTCAATTGAGCGACTAATCATGATTTCTCACCCTTCTCTATCAATTCACTAAGGTTTTCATATATTGGTTTATTAATATGAGCACAGCTCTTACAATTCTCCTTGAACCACAAGCAGGTCTCTGCCGCTTCCCCGGTCGTCAGTATTGCGCCGGCGCACAGTACAGAAACCCTGTGAGCTATTTCCACCACCTGCTCACTATGGGTAATCAACAGCACCGATGTCCCCTGCTTATTCATCTCTACTATACCGTCTAGAATAGAGGGTAATGACACAATATCTATGCCGGAATCAGGCTCATCCAGTATAGCCAGTTTGGGTTGCATAGCTATAATAGAAGCCAGCTCTATCCTCTTTCTTTCACCACCACTCAGGGTATTATCAATGTCTCTATCCAAATACCGTTGAGGCTCCATCCCCACCATACGCAAACAATCATTAATGCGCTTAATCCCCGGATTATTACCGCTTAAGTCGAGGTAGTCCCGAACTGTCAACCCCTCAATCCTGGCCGGCTCCTGCCAGGCCAGACTTATCCCCTTCTTTGCCCTTTGGGATACGGAGAGCCCGCTAATATCCTCACCCTCAAAAATAATCCTTCCCTCACTTGCCTTGTAGTTGTTTGACCCCATTACGAGGTAAGCAAGAGTGGTCTTTCCGGTGCCATTCTCCCCCAGCACCCCGTGTATTTCGCCCTTTTCAACATTTAAATTCAGACCATTTATTATTGGCTTGCCATTCAGCCTCAAAAAGAGATTCTCCACCTGTAGCACGCTATCACCTCCAATCTCCAAACTGGGGAGCCACCCGGTTTTTCAGAATAATACAGGTCACCCTACCTTCAAGTATAATGAATCGAACCAATGAACTCAAGCAATACCCAAAGATTCTTATTAACCCAAACCCCTTAGTCCCCCTCTCCTTAAAAGGAGAGGGGGAAGAGTTTGTAAGAGAGGCTTCGCCTCTCTTTAACTCTCCTTAGACTGGTATGTTACAATCTAATGGAGGTGCGCCTGTGCTCCCCATTCTGGCAAGCGTGTTTGTAATTTCACTATCAGGGGTAATGATACCCGGCCCGATGTTTGCCGTGACGGTGGCTAAAAGCTATCGGTCACCATGGGCCAGCACTCAGTTAGCTATCGGTCATGCCGTAATAGAAATTCCCCTGATATTGCTAATATACTTCGGCTTTGCTCGATTCTTTGAAAATAACACCGTGCAGCTAGTACTGAGCTTGCTCGGCGGCGCTATGATTATATGGATGGGTATAGCTATGTTTCGAGCCAGGGCTGAGGTTGTTCAGAGAGGCAATGATTTACCCTATAACGCCTTTGTTGCCGGTATCCTCACCAGCGGGCTCAACCCCTACTTCCTGCTGTGGTGGGCGGCCGTCGGCAGTATGCTGTTGATGAAATTCCTAGACTTCGGCACAACAGGATTAATCGCGTTTATTCTTGTCCACTGGATGTGCGACCTGGCCTGGCTTTCGGTAGTTTCGCTCCTGATTCATAAAACTCAGACGCTCTGGGGAAGGAAAGCGCAAGAGGGAATATTCATTATCTGCAGCCTGTTGCTCATCGGCTTTGGCGGCTGGTTTCTGGTATCAGGTATCCGGATTATGATATAGGTAGCTGTTATTCAGTATCAGTCTTTTGTCGACCAGATGTCACATTTATACGAAGGCTGCAAGCGGAAACAAGACATTGCTCACACTCTATGTTGAAGGTTCAACATGAATAGTTACACTGGAATTAGCTAGCCTGCTTTTTATATCATCCTCCAAATGGTCGCATATCTGGTGCGCCTCTTCCAAACTGGCATTCCTGGGCAGCGTTAAGTGAAGGTCAATGAAGCGCTGACTTCCCGCCTTACGGGTACGTAATTTATGGAAACCGGCTAGCTGTGCAGTGTGCTCCCTGATGATAGCGACTATTTCATCCTCCTCTTCCTTGGGTAATCTCGTGTCCATCAGACCAGTAAATGACTTCCTAATCGTAAGGTAGGCAGTTCTGGCAATTATTGCAGATACTAAAAGAGCAACGATGGGATCAAGTATACTAATCCCTGTCAGCCTTACTAGAATTAGCCCGACCAGGACTGCGACTGAGCTAAATACATCGGCAGACATGTCACGAGCAGTTGCTTCCAAAGCTACAGAATCAGTAGCACGGGATACTCTTAATGCATGCCAAGAAACAACCGTATTTACCACAATTGCCGCTGCCGTTACATAAATCCCTACCGTAACTAATTCTACAGTTCCCCCGGTAATCAGCTTTCTTATTGCCTGATAAAAAATTGTGCCGGCGGCAATAAATATCAAGCCCGCTATGATACCGCTGGCGATATTCTCCGCCTTACCATGTCCGAAGGCATGCTCCTCATCAGCCGGTCTACCTGCAACCTTGATGCCAATATAACCGATAACTACCCCCGATAGGTCAATAACACTATGAACGGCATCAGCCACGATAGCTATGCTCCCCGTAATGATACCGGCAACCACTTTCATGGCAATCAACACGCAAATAGCCAGAATAGACAGTTTAGCAACGCTCTCTTTAGTAGATAACATGATTTATGCCCTTTAGCTTTGGCGCTTGACAACAGTAGCCCACGGAATAAATCTGCCCCATCCTCCCTTTCTCCAGACCACCAGCAGCGAAGGAGCGATAAAGAGCGAGCTATAGGTTCCGGCAATGATGCCAATCAATAGAACTACGGCGAAATTCTGAATTGCTGTCCCAACAAAGAGCAACAGGGCTAATACGACAAATAATGTGGTTAAGCTCGTATTCAAGGAACGACTCATGGTCTCAACCAGACTATTATTAACCACAACCTCAAAGTCAGCCCTTGTATCCCTGGTCAAATTCTCGCGTATTCTATCAAAAACAACTACGGTATTATTCACACTATAACCAATGACAGCCAGTATACCTATAACAAACTTCAAATCAATTTCCCAGCCAAATAAACCGCCGAGAATGGAAAAGACACCTAATGCTACCAGAGTATCGTGGAGCAGGGCTATTACGGCACAGGTACCATAATGGAAGGGGTTCGGCATCCTACGAAACGCCCAGGCAATATAAAGCAGTATGCCGACAGCAGCCACAGCTACAGCAATAGCCGCATTCCGTGTTGTTTCAGCAGCCACCATTTCACTAACGTCGTCAAATTCCCTAACGTTGAGAGTCTCGAAAGTAGAGGTCAGGTCAGCCTCTAACTCAGTCTTGTCCTTAGAACTCAACCTTGGTAAACGAACTAAGAACTCGTCTTCTCCGACACGTTGAATAATGACATTGGCATAGCCCAAACTAGCCAGTTCCTCTTCCAGCTCACCTTTATCTACTTTCTTTTCGAAGCCAACCGTCATTACCGAACCACTACTGAATTCAACCCCCGCTTTGAGGCCAAAGACCGCCAGAGAGATAACACAAACGAGTATCACCACACCGGCAATAATAAAGAACCAGAGCCTTTTGCCAATTATATTAAACATCATTTCTTTCCCAGATGAGGGCTGAACAGCCACGTTCGCTGCGCCAAGGGACCACCTATGAATAGGCGCAGCAATGTTCGAGTAACTACAATAGCAGTAAACATGCTTACCACCACACCGATGGCTAGGGTAAGAGCAAAACCCTGTACCGGAGCACTGGCGACAATGCTACTGCCTAACCAAAAGAGAATAAAACAGACAATAAGGGTAGTTACATTGCCATCACGAATCGCTGTCCAGGCACGATTAAAACCAGCCTCAATAGCTGCCCCTAACGTTCGCCCCTCTCTAAGTTCTTCCTTCATCCGCTCAAAGATGAGCACATTGGCATCTACCGCCATACCTATGGACAGGATAAAGCCACCCAGCCCAGCCAGAGTAAGGGTGAAACCCGGCCATAATTTGAATATTGCCAATACCAGCACCCCGTAAAAAATCAACGCCAGGCTGGCTAAAAATCCAGACAGGCGGTAGTAGAAAACTATAAACAGCATGACTATTACTATGCCAATCAGCCCTGCCTTAACACTCATTCCAACGAAATCAGAGCCCAGTATGGGCGATACTGTTTGGTCATAAATTATTTCCAGGGGCACCGGCAAACGACCAAAGTTCAATTGCCCGGATAACCGGGTAGCATCATTCAAGGTCAATCCCGTAATTACACCCCTATCTACAATTGTCGACTGAACAGTGGGAGCAACAGGCCTGCCATCATCCCCTCGCAGAGCATCATCACCGTCAAAAATAGCCAGCGGCTCACCAATGAGCCGACTGGTAATTTCTTCAGATAACTGGCTCCCTTCCTTATCCCATTCAAAGTGAAGCTCTATTCTGCCATAATCGTCTCTGCCCACCTGTGTGTTTGTCTTGAAGTAGCGGCTGGTCAGTTCCTTTTCCTCGCCGCTAATGTTAGCGGTAGCTGGCTTCCATTTGCCCAGCTCATTCTCCCACCTGGCCATTTCATTATCGGTGGTCAGTTCCCCAAACTCAAGTATGTCAACACGAGCAAGCCTCTCCTTTTCCTTATCGGTAATGTCGACTCCTGGCAGTTCAACCACAATTCTATCGTCACCCTGTATCTGGATAACTGGCTCGGTTACCCCCAGTGGGTTAACCCGGTTCTCCAGCACTGCCTTCGCCCCCTCCAGAGCACTATCCCGGTCACCCGGCTCAATTGAAGACAGGTCAGCCTGATAAACGACATGAATGCCACCCTGCAAATCCAATCCCAGCCTTACTCCTCTCTTTCCCAGTATCCCCTCTTCAATAGGCAAAACTACCAGTGTGGCCAGGGTGAAAATTATCAATACTATTATGAAAAGCAGCGTATTTCTTCTAATCATACTTTCCCTACTCTATCAAAGGAAATTCGAATGGCTCCGCCCACCCTTTCAATTCTGTCCCTTCCCTTCTTTTAAGGAACGAAGCGAGGCCACTAATCTATCAATAAAGGACAGTACCTCCTCTCTGGTAGCTACCTCCCCTGAGGCTTGGGCTTCACGCACCGCCTCCAGCACTTCTCCAACTTCGGGTCCCGGACTCATACCAAAGATACTGATTATATCATATCCGTCAACCAGCTTGGGAGGGTGAACTATATTTTCTTGCTCAAAATGCTGTCTGATTACATAATCGACCTTTTGAGCGTGCTTCCGCCAGCTAGCCATATCCAGGTTGGGACCTCTTGTGGCCAGGTGGTCAGCCAGGCTCAGGAAAAGTATATCAAGACCAGCCTCCCCGGTATCACGAAAATATCGGTAAATAGCCCTATGAGTTGGAATTTCATCATCATTACTCATCTGTCCCGGCCGAAGGTGATACTTCACTTCAGTCTCTACCAGCTTTACCTCTTTAGCGCTAAACCTCAGCCTTTCCAGCATATTCGCTGCTATGGCTGCCCCTTCATTAGCATGTCCTAAAAAACGCATCCGTCCACCAGCCTCAATAGCTTTAGTTTGAGGTTTACTAACGTCATGAAGGAGCGCCGCCAGTTTAAGCAGTAACCTTCTGTTGCTACCACTATTAACCTCCTGACCAAAGTGCTTAGCCAATACTACTGACCATGGAACGGCAGCCAGGACCTCTCCACTAGCATACTCCCAGTCCCCATGCCTGAGCAAAAAGTCGACAGCAATCACCGTCTTAAGAGAGTGTTCAAAAACATTCCAGAAGTGCTCTTTGGGTTGCTCAACGCCCTTTGTCTCGCCTAATTCTGGAAACAAAGCCGTCAGTAAGCTCAGTTCATCAAGGTAGGCTAAAAATTGTCTATCACCAGGAACGTTCAGCAACCGCAGAAGCTCTTCTCTTACTCGCTCACCAGCTACATTAGCTATAAGGTGAGAATAGTGCCGAATTAGAGCCTCAGTCTTCTTATCAATACTGAAACCAAGCTCGGCAGCCAGACGCACTGCCCGCAATAAGCGCACCGCATCCGAAGCGAAGGCTTTCTCAGCAACTACCCGAATTATACCATGACGAAGGTCATCCCAGCCATTCAAAGGGTCTATAAGCTGGACATCAGAAAAAACCTTAACCACTTGGGTAAGGTTAACTGCCATAGCATCTATAGTGAAATCACGCCTTGCCAGGTCCTGCTCAATGCTACCTGTAAATGTGGAGAAATCAATCACACCTTGAATGCCGGGTGAAGGTGCTTCCCTATCAACCAGAACCACCCTGCCCACCCTATTTACCCTATCCAATAGAACATACTTACCACCAAGAGCAGTGGCTACCTCGGGGGCAACTTCTAGGGCATTCTGCGCTACGGCAATATCAATATCAGCCGTATCCCGCCCCAGCAACACATCGCGCACAAAGCCACCAACGACATATGACTCAATCTCTTGGCTGACAAGAAAATTTCCTACCTTGCTTAGTAGTAACCAGACTTCTGACTTCATTAGTCTGCGGAAAGAGTCTTCCAGGTCCACTTCAGCAAAGCTCATTCTCATAACCCTCGACTTTTATCTCCACGCAAAAACTATACTACCGCTGAATTAATTTATCAAGGGAAACTAAAGTACTTGACAAATGGCATATTTATCGCTATAATTTTGCCATAAGTCATCGCAGAGGCATTGCTATGATAGTGAGAACAAGGATTTTTGAGTTTTGCAATGGCTACTATAAAAACCTTTCTGAATTGGCCACAGCTATGGAAATATCGGTAAGTCAGATTTACCGTGTGCGGGAAGGTAAGCGCCAAATCAACCAAAAATTCATTGTCGGAGCGATGAAAGCCTTTCCCAATCACAAGCTTGATGATCTGTTTTACCTCACCCCTGAATTGCCAACTGTCACCAAAAACTATCACCGCCAGCACTCAGCAACACATTCCACAGATAAACCAACCGACAAAGAGAAGCAAATAACAAAGAGGTTTATTTCAGCTACCGAGGAGTATGGTCAGCACCTCAAGAACCACAATAGCGCCACCACAAGCCTCCGTGATACATCTCGAGAAATGAAAAGGTGTACAGAGATAGCAAATAAGGCTCTGTTTTATCTAACAAGTTCGCACAATTAGACCGCCGAGAAATGGCGTTTTCAGCGGAAGTAAAAACAAGGTGGGTGAAATCACTTCACCCCCTTGTTTTTTTAAAATTTAGATGGTATACTGATAACCGCTATTGTTTAAGTCACGGAGGATGATAGTTGCTAGCTGATTTTGGCTATGTTGGTTTATTTATCATCTTTACTGTTCTTTTTTGTCTTTTAATTATTATAATCCCCGTAATTCTCAGATTTTTAAAAGTTGTCCCCCACAATCCCAATCCTATCAAAAATGCTACCTTCGAGTGTGGAATGGAAACCATAGGCAAGACGTGGGTGCAATTTAACTTCCGTTACTATTTTTATGCCCTGGTGTTTTTAGCTCTCGATGTACTGGTTGTCTTCCTGTATCCATGGGCGGTTGACCTCAAAGAACTGGGCTATACTGGTCTCGTCGGAGTACTTATTCTGCTATTCATTGTTGTCGTCGGGTATCTCTATGCCTGGCGGAAGAAGGTTCTGGAATGGAAGTAGACAGAGCGAGGGATTATATCTATGCTGATACAGAGCTTGACCAGGTTGAAGGTCAGGTTATTGAGGAAGTGAAGGCGAACAGCCAGGAGGTAATCCCTGACCCTGACCAGTGGTTGGACGAGGAACTGGAGCAGAATATCCTGCTAACCACGGTAGATTGGGTGATTAACTGGGGACGGCGTTCTTCACCATGGGTATCGTTATGTTTCCCGGCTTGTTGCGCCTTCGAGTTTATTGCTGCTATGGGTCCTCGCTTTGACATCTCACGTTTTGGCATGGAAATCCTCCGTGCCTCACCTCGCCAGGCAGACCTGATGATTACCGCCGGTACCCTGACGTGGAAGATGGCACCCAATATAAGACGAATATATAACCAGATGGCTGAGCCAAAATGGGTAATAGCCATGGGGGCGTGTGCTATCAGCGGCGGTATTTTCCGTTCGTCTTATAACGTAGTCCCGGGATATAATCACATAATACCGGTTGATGTATATGTGCCCGGATGCCCGCCTCGCCCGGAAGGCTTAATTTACGGTATCCAGATGCTGCAAAAAAAGATAGCTCAAAGAAGGAACTTTGCACAGAAAGGTTAAGTAAGGGATGACTATCGCTCTTTCCGGTAAAGAAGTAGCCGCCAAACTGGAGCAACAATTTCCGACAAGCATTATCGAATCAAGTGAAGATAGCTTCCTTGTCAAGAGCGAATCTCTATTCGATATAATATCATTTCTAAAAACCACGCCTGAGCTTGAATTCAATTACCTTAGCTGTATTACCGCTGTCGATTATCTCGACTATTTTGAGGTAGTTTATTTTCTTACATCAATGGAGCGTAACCACAGCCTGGTGGTAAAGACCCGCTGTTATGGTCGGGAGAATCTCGTAGTCCCCTCAATAGTAAGTTTATACGAGGCAGCTAACCCTCAGGAGCGAGAAATCTACGACCTTATGGGCATTAGCTTTGAAGGCCACCCCAATATGAAGCGCATATTTCTCTGGGAGGGTTTTCAAGGGCACCCATTACGCAAGGATTATCTGTAAAGCCACTGAACAACTTGATTCTTCAATATGTCAGGGCTGATTACCGGAAAGTGGAGGGTTACGGAGACTAAAAAGATGGCAATCAGGACTGAACCGTTTGTACTTAACATGGGACCGGTGCATCCCAGCACTCACGGGGTGTACCGAATGAGGGTAACCCTTGACGGGGAAGTTGTTGTTAATCTGGAGCCGGTTGTTGGCTATCTGCACCGTGGAATAGAGAAGCTGGCTGAGGAACGGACCTATACGGGAGTTATTCCCCTGACTGACCGGCTGGACTATATATCCTCAATGAGCAATAACCTGGCATATGTCCTGGCCGTGGAAAAGCTGGCCGGAATAGAGGTCCCGGAACGAGCCGAATACCTGCGGGTCATCATGGCTGAGCTACAACGTATTGCCAACCACCTGATAGCTACCGGCTCCTTCTTTAATGATTGTGGCGCTTACTTTACTCCCTTTTTGCATATGTATCGGGAAAGAGAGAAGATAATAGACCTTTTTGAGATGGTCAGCGGTCAGCGTCTCACCTATAATTACATGCGGATTGGCGGTGTCAGCCAAGATATTCCCGAGGAATTTTTACCGGCTCTGGGCATGCTCTTAGAGCAAATGCCTCGCGCTGTTGATGAATTTGACCGGTTTCTAAAGGAAAACGAGATATTGCTGGCACGCGCTAAGGGCGTTGGCATTCTAACCAGAGAAAAGGCAATAAATTGCTCAATCACCGGCCCGGTACTTCGCGCCAGCGGGGTCAAGTGGGACCTGCGTAAGGCAGACCCTTACTCCATTTATGACCGATTTGATTTTGATATACCCACCGGTAGTGCCGGTGACTGCTACGACCGCTACCGGATGAGAATCGAGGAAATGAGGCAGAGCCTGCGCATCCTTGGTCAAGCAGTAAAACAGCTACCATCCGGACCGGTAATAGCTGAGGTACCTCACCTGATTCACCCCCCGGTAGGAGAAGCTTACGCACATATTGAGTCACCCAAAGGCGAGCTCGCCTTTTACGTGGTATCGGATAATTCCATTGCACCTTACCGCTGCCATATCCGCCCAACCAGCCTGCTAAACCTGTCGGCTCTACGCGATATGGTAATCGGGTGGAAGATAGCCGACCTTATAATCATTTTCGGAAGCATTGATATCTGTTTAGGTGAGGTTGATAGATAGTGTCTATAACTAATCCCGGCGTGAACGTGGCCACTTTGCAAACCCTGCCTCCTGACTGGCCAGGGGGGTTCTGGTGGCACTGGGTGCTTTTTACAATAATTATTATCGCCGTCGTTATAGTTATGGTCATGGCATACATATACATGGCGCGCCGACAAATTGGGCGGATGCAATCGCGCGTTGGACCCAACCGGACTGGCCCCTTTGGATTACTCCAGCCAATAGCTGACGTGTTGAAGGTACTGCTCAAAGAGGGTATTACGCCAGCTAATGTTGACAAGCCTGTCTACTGGCTGGCGCCAGTTGTTGCCCTTGTGCCGGTATTTCTAATCTTTGCGGTGGTGCCATTTACCAATGGAGGAATGCTGGCTGACCTGAATGTTGGTATCCTCTACGTAGTGGCTATCAGCTCAATATCAACAGTAGGAATGTTTATGGCCGGGTGGGGCTCAAGTAATAAATTTTCCCTCATTAGCGCCATGCGCGTTGTTGCCGCAGTGATAAGCTATGAGTTTCCAGTGCTAATATCAATTGCTGGCGTGTTACTGCTGGCCGGTTCGCTATCTATGAACGATATAGTACTGGCTCAAAGAGATATCCCTTTCATTTTGTTGCAGCCGCTGGGCTTCATTATCTTTTTCATTGCCGGCCTGGCTGAGATTAGCCGCAGTCCCTTTGACCTCCTGGAAGCGGATTCGGAGATTGTCGCCGGTTTTCACATCGAATATTCCGGCATAAAATTTGCCTTGTTCTACCTGGTAGAATACGGTGAAGCCTTTATTTTGTCATGCTTGATTACCACTCTCTTCCTGGGCGGCTGGAGCGGACCGTGGCTACCTGAGTGGCTCTGGTTCATCGTTAAGGGTGTTATGGTGTGGTTTGTTATGATCTGGCTATGGGCGACGCTGCCCCGGGTTCGAATAGACCAGATGATGGCACTCGCCTGGAAGTTCCTCCTCCCCTTAGCCTTGATTAACCTGATTATCACCGCCATACAGGTACTAGCCTTACCGGAGGACTCGCTTTGGATAATGATACCGATTAATTTTGCCATAACGGCAGTACTGATACTGCTATGGTCTAAACGCTTTAAGTTAGGATGGGGTAGAGTTGAAGTTTGAACGGTACGGACTCGGCATAGCCAAAGGACTGTCGGTAACCCTGAAGCATATGTTTCGTCATCCGACAATATCGCAGTATCCGGAGCAGAGGCTGCATACCTCTCGCCGGATTCGAGGCAATGAGCTTGTCTGGGACCGGCAGAAGTGCACCGGTTGTGGCACCTGCGCCAAGACCTGCCCCCAGGGCGTGATTGAGATTGTTACCTCAACCAACCTGGTAGAAAATAAATATGAGGTCGAGAAGTATCAGGTAGATACCGGCTACTGCATTCAGTGCGGCTTATGCGTTGAGGCTTGCCCCTATGGAGCGTTATTCATGGGTTATGCTTATGAGCGGGCAAAATACCGTCGCAGTGAGCTGGTACAGAATAAAGAAGACATGATGCTGGAATCAGGCGAAAAGCAGCCCAGCGGCTACTTCTACCCTGAAATTGCCGCCAAATTACCAAAACAAACACTGCTTCTGGAGAAGATTGTGGAGGTAGAGGAAGAGTAATGGGACTGGACATTGCCTTCTGGATGTTAGCTATAGTTGGCGTAGGTGCTGCTCTAACAGTGGTTCTGCTTCGAAATGTCTTCCGGGCAGCCCTGGCTTTGATTCTGTGTTTCTTGACCGTCGCCGGAATCTATGTCACCCTTAGTGCTGACTTTCTGGCAGCGGCACAGATTCTGATTTACGTTGGCGGTATATCGATATTAATTATATTGGGAATCATGCTGACCAGAGAAGTTCAGCAGGGTAGCCCTTCCAATAAACTACGAATTCCAGCTTTTATAGTGGCTGCTATATTCCTGGGGGTAATGATTTTTGCTCTGGTTAATAACCCGTGGCAGGTGTCTACCGCACCACCCCTTGAGCCTACTACTTCAGCCCTGGCAGGCAAGCTGCTGGGTGAAGGAGGTTTCATCTTAGCCGTAGAGATTGCCGCTACCCTCTTGTTAGCCGCTATATTGGGAGCTATCGTTTTGGTGAGGGAGAAATGATCAGTTTGAGAAACTATCGTCTTAGCGAGAGCGAAAAACTGGTTTTAGGAACTATCGTCTTGCTGAGGGAGCAAAAATAGTGTCTATAGGTTTGGAACATTACTTAATACTGTCAGCCGTTCTATTTTCTATCGGGCTATTTGGAGCATTGACTAAACGCAATACTGTAGTTATCCTAATGTGCGTTGAAATTATGCTCAATGCGGTTAATATCACCATGGTTGCTTTCTCACGCTTTATTGCACCAACACTGCTGACAGGGCAGATTTTCACTATTTTCATTATGGTTGTCGCCGCCGCTGAGGCAGCCGTTGGCTTAGCCATAATAATCGCCATCTATCGTAGCCGTGAAACTATCGAAAGCACCGATATTGACTTAATGAAAGGGTAGGGAGGCTTAAAGGGGCAAAGCCTCCATAATAACAGGGAGTCAAAGAGGGGCGAAGCTCCTCTCAAGAAGAATCTTCCCCTTCCCCTTGGCAAGAGGAAGGGGATACAGGGGATAAGAGTTAAAAAAATCAGGGGAGAGATAGAACAGAATAGAATGTGGGTAGAGATAAAAAAAACGAAAAATCTGATGATAGCTGAGACGTGGAAGGAACTCTTCGAGGGTGAAGGGATACCTACCCGTATATTGCCGGCTTCTGGAGAGCCGATGGGGCAGGAATTAGCCACCTATCGTATCCTAGTGCCGGAAGATAAAAAACATGTTATTGAAGAGGTGTTAAGGAAACTATAATGCCAAGTCAAGTAATCTGGCTTATATTTCTACTGCCGGTCTTCTCCTTCTTAATAATCTCCTTGTTCGTCAGACCCTTCGTGAAGCAGGAGTCAAGAGTGGCTGGTTATATCACCATCGCCGCTCTTACCGGCTCATTAGCACTATCGATCTGGTTACTGACAGCAACGATGGGAGACCCTCATCACGAACTCACAGTCCCAGATATTAGCTGGGTAGCTGTTGGCAATCTTAATATTCATCTCGGAGTTATGGTAGATTCGCTCACAGCGGTAATGGTAGTAGTAGTTACCGTAGTCAGCCTGATGGTGCAGATTTATTCACAGGGCTATATGGAGGGAGACCCCGGTTACCACCGATACTACGCCTTCATGTCATTATTTACAGCTTCAATGCTGGGCGTGGTAATGTCGGACAGTCTACTCCTGATATTCGTCTTCTGGGAAGGAGTTGGTTTATGCTCCTACCTTCTCATCGGCTTCTGGTTCCATCGCCCATCGGCAGCCAATGCAGCCAAAAAGGCTTTTATCGTTACCCGGTTTGGCGACTTCGGCTTCCTGGCTGCTATCCTGCTTATATTTGCCAAGACGGGAACTTTTGATATTGCTGAACTGCACGGAATGGCGGTAACCGGGGCCTTAGCTGGCACCGTTCTTACCTGGGCAGCTATCGGCATCTTTTCCGGTGCGGTGGGCAAGTCTGCTCAATTCCCGCTCCATGTGTGGCTACCCGACGCTATGGAGGGTCCGACGCCGGTCAGCGCCTTAATTCATTCCGCTACCATGGTCTCCGCCGGCGTCTTTCTGGTCGCCCGCACCTTCCCCCTCTTCGCCCATTCGATAGAAGCAGTAACAACGGTAGCCATTATCGGTGGGGTTACCGCCATCTTTGCCGCTTCTATGGGGTTGGTGATGACTGATATTAAGCGGGTTCTTGCCTACTCTACCATCAGCCAGCTTGGCTACATGATGCTGGGGTTAGGAGCCGCAGGCATCGGTATAGCTAATGGAGGCAATGCTACTTTGGAGGCTGCTAAAGCAGCCGCAGCTATCGGTATATTCCACCTGTTTAATCACGCTTTCTTCAAGGCACTGCTGTTTCTTGGAGCCGGCAGCGTAAACCACGCCACCGGCACCTTTGACATGCGCCTGATGGGTGGATTGCGCAAGATAATGCCCTGGACCTTCATCACATTCATTATCGCCTCACTTAGTCTGGCTGGTATCTGGCCGCTATCTGGATTCTGGAGCAAGGACGAGATTCTGGCTATTTCTCTGGAAAACCAGCCCGCCCTGTTTGCTCTAGTCCTGATAACCGTATTTATGACCGCCTTCTATATGTTCCGGGTAATATTCCTTACCTTTGGCGGGGAGTACCGGGGAGGTGACCCTGAAGCTCACGGGCATCCCCATGAATCGTCTCTGGTAATGGTGGTGCCTATGGTAATTCTGGCTGTCCTGGCCGTTATCTCCGGCTTCTGGAATACCGGTGGGGGATTTGCCGAATTTATGGGAGAGCATCATGCTCATGCCCCCGGCTTTTTCGGTATTCTGGGACAGGGCTTGCCCTGGCTCTCACTGATACTGGCCGGGTTGGGCATCCTCGTAGCTTATGCTATGTACAGCAAAAAGTGGCTTTCTGCTGAGCGAATAGGCAGTATGTTCAAGCCCCTCTACACCCTGTTTCTCCACAAATACTGGCTTGACGAGCTATACGAGAATCTCATTGTAAGAAAGGCTTTAATTGGTGGATTCTTTGCCGGCCTGGAGCAAATTGATACCGGTGGTGTGGATGGTGTTGTAAACGCAGTGGCCGAGGGAGCCTATACTGAAGGTGGACTCATCAGAAAGATGCAGACCGGCCAGCTACAGCTCTACGGCTTATTTATTGGAATTGGTATTGTAGCTATCGTTCTTGTCCTGTATATCTTTGGTTGAAAAGGAGTCAGCATAATTGGACTGTAATTACCTGACCTGGATAGTTTTTCTGCCGCTGGCAGGGGCAATCCTTATTGCCCTTTTCGGCGGTGGCCGGGAAAAACTGACTAAATACCTGGCGGCTATTTTTACCATTGTGCCTCTGATTTTAGCCATTGTTGCCTTTGCCAGCTTCGACAGGTCAGCAGGGGCGGAAGTATTTCAGTTTCAGACAAAGGTCTCCTGGATTTCAGCCATTAATGCTAACTTCCATCTGGGTGTTGATGGGTTGAGCTTACCGCTGGTGGTGCTGACCGCTTTTCTGGGTCTGGTGGTAGTGCTTCTATCCTGGAAGGAACACCTCAGAGTGCGTGAATATTTCGTCTGGCTCCTGCTCCTCGAAACGAGTATCCTGGGGGTGTTCTGCTCCCTCGACCTGCTGCTGTTCTTCGTCTTCTGGGAGATAGAGATTATCCCTATGTATTTCCTCATCTCTATCTGGGGTTCAGGCAGGAAAGAATACTCAGCGATAAAGTACGTTGTTTACACTTTATTCGGCAGTGCTCTGATGCTGGCCGGCATTCTCAGCCTCTACTTCACTACCGGTAGTTTGAATATGGTGGAGATAGCCCGGGGTGGACTGGCTATGGTGCAATCGGTTATGCCCGCAGCAGCCATCTTCCTCTTGCTGATTGTCGGCTTTGCTGTCAAGCTGCCCGTCGTTCCACTGCATACCTGGCTACCAGATGCCCATACCGATGCCCCGACGGCAGGAAGCGTGATGCTGGCCGGGGCACTAATCAAGATGGGCGGCTACGGGATGATTCGAGTCTGCGTAAGCATCTTCCCAGAGGTTGCCCGAGATTATGCCCCCGTACTGCTGACACTGGCGGTGATTAGCGTGCTCTACGGAGCCGCCATAACCTTGAGGCAGAATGACCTCAAGAGACTAATCGCTTACAGTAGTGTTAGCCATATGGGGCTGGTGCTGCTTGGCGTCTTTGCTCTGGGAGAGGTGAGCCTGACCGGAGCTGCCCTGCAGATGGTCAGCCATGGTCTCCTCACTGGCCTGCTCTTTGCTATGGCAGGTCTGACCATACACAACGTCGAGGAGCGCGACCTTAGAAAGCTCGGCGGTCTGGCACGGCAGATGCCGATTATCGCTGTTATTTTCTCAATAGCCGGACTGGGTTCTCTCGGGCTGCCGACTACCAGCGGCTTTGCCGCCGAGTTTATAACCTTTACCGGCAGCTTTTCCAGCGGCGCTCAGGTATACACCATTCTGGCAGTTATCGGCGTGGTTCTGGCTGCTGGCTATACCCTCTGGATGCTGCAACGGACATTCTACGGTCCGGTACTGGAGCAGTACGATGGTGTCAAGGATGCAGATACTCTGGAAAGGGTCTATATGTTTGCCTTCGTAGCTTTGATTATGCTGGTCGGTATTTATCCGGCAATCCTGACCGATATTATCAAGCTTGGTATTTCGCCCATAGCGGGCTTAATAGGTGGTTAAAGCGGGTTCCCAGAAAAATCTCCGATTTTTCTGGGTGCTTAAAATAAGGAGTAGATATTGAATCTTGGGCTCTTCATACCAGAGATAAGTCTGGCTGCCTTCGCTGTAGTCGTAATCCTGCTTGACCTTTTTATCGAGCGAAAGGGAGCGTTAGCGGTAATCAGCCTGATTGGCCTGGTGGTAGCCGCTGGCTTCACCATAGCCATGCGGGGTACTTTTGAGGGCATCTTTAACAATATGCTGGCGGTGGATGGCTTTGCCATCTTCTTTAAGTTGCTATTCCTGGGCATTGCTGGTCTGGTTATTCTAGCCTCGACTGATTATGTATCAAAGTTTGCCCGCTTTCGGGGTGAATACTATGCTCTGGTGCTTTTATCGGCACTGGGGATGATGCTGATGGCAGCCACCAAGGAGCTAATCTCCATCTATATCGCTCTGGAGCTAACCAGTATCTCGCTCTATGTTCTGGCTGGCTTTCTGAAAGACCAGAAATCAACTGAATCCTCACTTAAATACCTGCTGCTGGGCGCTATATCCTCGGCGGTACTGCTCTACGGCATGGCGCTGGTCTTCGGCTCCACCGGTGAGACGCAACTGGGTAAGATTGCCGAGGCTATCCAGGGGATGTCTCTGGCAACTGTTTCAGCCAGTCCGGCACTTATCGTGGGTATAGTGCTGATGGTAGCTGGCTTCGGCTTCAAGATTGCCGCCGTCCCCTTCCACATGTGGGTGCCCGATGTCTATGAGGGAGCACCAACACCGATAGTTGCCTATCTCTCCGTAGGCAGCAAGGCGGCCGGCTTTGCCATTATCCTTCGGGTCTTTTCCTCCGCCTTCGGACTCCCTGACTGGCTTAGCTTGAACTGGGGTATAATCTTTGCCGTTCTTGCCGCTATCGGTATGTTCCTGGGTAATTTAACCGCCCTTCCCCAGACCAACATCAAGCGTATGCTGGGCTACTCCAGCATAGCTCAGGCCGGCTACCTTATGGTGGGGCTGGCTACGATGGGAGTTTCCCCATCCGCCGATATTATGGGGCAGAGCGGCGTTCTCTTCTTCCTGGCTGGCTACGCACTTGCCAACCTGGGAGCCTTTACCGCTATTATCGCTATTTCAAATAAGCTTGGCAGTGACCTAATTGCGGATTTCTCAGGTATGATTAAGCGGGCACCGCTGCTGGCTTTAGCCCTGAGCCTGTGCCTCATTTCTCTTATTGGCATGCCGCCAGCCGTCGGCTTCATGGCTAAGTTCTATATCTTCAGAGGTGCCGTGCAGAATGGCTTGCTGTGGCTGGTGATTATTGCCGTGCTAAACAGCGTAATCTCCGCCTATTACTATCTGCGGGTGGTGAAAGTGATGTGGTTTGGCGAGCCAGCCTCTAAAGAAAAGGTGCCCTCTTCCGGAGCTCTAAGGTTGGCCCTGGCCGTCTCTTGCCTGGGTGTCCTGCTTCTGGGCATTATCCCCGGCTACATAATGAACCTGGCCGAATCAGCCACCAGACTGTTCACTTCTTAACCACCTGCTTAGGCAACACCCACCCTCAAAAATTCTTTCCTGTTTCCCACCTGATTAGAGCTACTAGCAGGGCTATTACTGCCCAGTCACTAGCTCCGGTCCCCTCCTAAGCTTACTTGGCTCTCTGTCCGTCACATAGTCGGGTTACTGAGTTTAACAGCCGTGCCGTAGGCTAAAAACTCAGCAGCACTACCGATGACACTGGTAGTCATGAAACGGACGTTAATAATTGCGTCAGCCCCCAACTCCTCAGCCTGGGCTATCATTCGATTAGCAGCCACTTCACGGGCCCGCCCCATCATCTCCGTGTACTCAATCAGCTCGCCACCAAGAATCAGACGCACTATAGCAGAGAGGTCTCTTCCGACCCAGATAGCAAAGATAGTGTGCCCCTGAACCAAACCCAAAATCTCGGTAACCTCTCGCCCCGGGACTTCTGTAGAATTCTGGAGCACCACCTGAGAACGGGACTCACCGGTCGGGAGTTCCTCTCCCCGGGCTCTGCCCTGCCGCTGTTCTATGGCTATTGTCAGTAAGACCAGCAGAATACCACCTATCACCCCAAAAAGCGCAATCTTGAACCACAGGGGCAAACCCGGATAGTTATAGATGTACCATGGCATCCCGGCAAAGATTAGGGTGAACAGCCCAAGTACGACGGCTGTAGAACCGACCAGACGAAGTATCTTCATAATCCCTCCTTTTGCAATTATTAAGAATCACAACCTAAAATGCCAGTGAACAACTAAATTTCCAATTATCTGGCATAATATAATACGCAGACGAGCCCTGTCAACAAAAGGAGAGGAATATCAAAAGAGGGGCAATGCCCCTCTTTAAGTTCTATGGTTGGTTTTTAGAGCTAAATAAGTTTAGGCTAGCTAACCGCCTATCTTAGACTTTCCTCCAATTGAGCTTCTGGTTATGGCTCAAAAGTTTCCATCAGCTCCTCTATCTCTGATAGAGTTATAGCATAGTTTATGATTACCCAAGAATCGGCAATCTCCACTTCTATCTTATCCAGCAGCTCCTTTATCTGCTGGTCCGGGCTCATAGCTCCGAAGAAGCCTATGGTACTGCTGAGGGTATCCCCAGCATCCTCAGCAGATTCTGCACTCAGGAAATGCAAGTCTATCCGGGCGGTTATCGTCTCCATCTCTTTGCCGAGAGCAAAGCCAACTGTTTCGACATCGGCAAAAGACTCCATAGATATCGGCATGTCACCCGGCATAGGCTCTTCAGTTATTGATTCTCTGGTCTCTTCGGGGACTTTCAAAGCAAGCTTAATTAGCGCATCACCGAACCGATTATAGGTATCAAGTACTACGCCGCTAGCCCCCGCCTTCTCGCCTTTACTGACATCAATGGCATCCTTGACCGCTTGCGTCGTGCCGAGAAGAACCATCTCGTCACTTAAAAATGTAAAGGCAAATCCTTCATCCTGGTCTATGTATAATTCATAACCCTTATAGTCGCTAACGGTGAAATCCAGCCCCCACTCTTCTTCGATTTGGTCAATAAGCTCGTTTTTATCGAAGGTCGCCTCAACAATAATCCCCAGATACTCTGCCTCCTCTATGGAGGTCATGTCGGCAAACACTACCGCCTCAGAAATATCGCGCGGGTCAATTCCTGTCTCCTCAATGACATTGTCCAGCGCCTCCTCGAATGTTTGAGGTTGCCCCTCTTCTATCTCGGCTCTGTTGTACGCATCTCTTAAATCTTGGTCATTCAGGATTTTACTCACCTGAATACTGACAATCATATTGGCATTCCGGGGTATAAGCTCCATAGCGGTTAGCTCTGGTGCCCCCCCACATCCTGCTGCCGTTATCAGCACAAGAACCAGTATTAGGAAACAAGAAAGTAACCTCTTCAAGCCCATAGCCTTCACCTCCCTTTCCGCCTATTTTGACCAGTATACCACGCAGACCAGCACTATTAGAAGAGTTGAGCCTGTTTTACTCTACCCCACCCCCTAAATTTTTATAACCCTATAAAGTTTATGCTTTTTTATGTATTCGGCTACTGGCTCGGGAACGAGATGGTCAATAGATAGACCTTCAGCAACCCGCTTCCTGATTTCCGTGGCACCTATGTCTATCTCTGGCTTATCCAGAATTATCAAGCTCTGGGATAAGCCAGGGACAGCAGTTTCCAGGGAGTTCAGGTCCGGGAGTGAATAGCCTGGCCTAGGAACTGCCACCAGACGACACATCTGAATTATCCGGGATGGCTCCTTCCATCGGGAAAACTGGGCCAGACTATCCCAACCTACGATAAAAAATAGCTCGTTCTCAGCACCAAGCTTATCTCGCAACCCGGCAACAGTATCAACAGTATAGGAAGTACCAGCCCTGTCTATCTCTATATTGGACAGTTTGAAGAAAGGATAATCAGCAATGGCCAGGCATACCATCTGGACACGGTGCTCTGCGGCTGAAATGGAGCTATCTACTTTTAGCGGTGTCTGAGCAGCAGGTACAAAAAGAACCTCAGCCAGTTCAAGCCGAGCTCTTGCTTCCTCAGCCACCATGATATGCCCCCTGTGCACAGGGTCAAAAGTTCCACCCAGCACGCCTATGTTCAATTTCGACCTCCTCAACATTGTTTCTCTACAGTGATTTAGCCAGACCCCGGACAACCTATTTTACTTTAAGAGCATCGATCACCACTCCCACTCATAGTCGCCACAACGAACTTTATCTCCCGGTTTAATCCCGGCCTTTTCTAAAACCTTTTGAACTCCCAGTCTACCCAGTTGCCTCTGGACCTGCTGACGTACCTCAGGGCTAGTCATATCCACTCTGGCAACAATACGTTCCAGCTCAGGTGCCTTCACAATAAAGGTATCCCCATCCTTATGCACACTGGGCCCAACATCCTTGGGCTGAGGACGAAAGACCCTTTTTTGAATCTTCTTGCCCTCTCCTCCCTCAGCATCAACCTGAGTAAGCATCTTCATAGCTTCAGCCATAAGCTCGGAAACGCCATCCCCCCTAGCTGCTGAAATAAAAAGAACACGAGTTCCGGCATCCTTAAAAGCATTTCCGATTTCAGCTAATTGAGCCTGCACCTGGGGTAAATCAATCTTGTTTATCACTACAAGCTGCGACTTTTGAGCTAACTCTAGCTCAAAAGCACTGAGTTCAGCATTCACCCGAACCATATCTTCTACTGGGGATGCCGAGGCACCATCTATCATGTGAATTAGTATTTTAGTGCGCATAATATGACGTAGAAAATCGTGCCCCAGACCTCGACCAAGATGGGCGCCATCAATTAGCCCTGGAATCTCCGCAATAACAAAACTCTTCAGTCCCACCTCAACTACGCCTAAAACAGGCTCGAGTGTAGTGAACGGATAGCTGGCTATTTTAGGCTTGGCTGCTGAAGCAGCAGCCAATAAAGTGGACTTACCTACATTGGGAAAACCAATAATGCCTACATCAGCAATAAGTCTCATTTCCAATATCAGGGAGAGCTCCTCCCCAACCTCCCCCTTTTGTGCAATGCGTGGAGCTTGATTGGTCGACGAAGTAAAGCGTGTATTGCCCAGTCCTCCCCTACCACCCCTAGCTACCACTGCTTGCTGGCCGGCTTGAGCACAGTCTGCAACGAGAGCCTCATCACTGCTTCTCTCTTTATCCAAAACAATGGTCCCCGCTGGAACCTTCAACACTAGGTCTTCCCCACTCTTACCATGCTTTTTCTTACCCTTACCGCCTTCACCCTTACTCGCCCGGTAAACCCTCTTTCGCTTGAACATACGCAGACTGGTGACACTCAGGTCAGCTAATATAACCACATTACCACCATCTCCACCATCTCCACCATCAGGGCCACCAAACGGAACATGTTTCTCCCGACGAAAACTTACCGCTCCATCCCCCCCATCCCCAGCTCTTATCACAATTTCTACTCTATCAAACACAATTAGCATCCCTTAGCTTTTTTTATTATCTGACAGTAGATATATACTATTATTAATAATACTAGCACGTATTGGTACAGGTTAAAATTGGAGGTGGGGGTAGGTAAGATTTGGTGAAGTTGAGGCTGCTTTGTTTGAGGTTATGAAACGGTTGCCAGGTCTGTTAAAAATTAGGTAGAAGTTGTCCAAAACTTTCACAGGTCTTGTTGGATGCCGTTCTTCAATGTGGAGTGGATTTCTTGTTGGATATCGAATATTTTGCGTCTTAAGGAAGGGTCGTTATTGATATCGCTGGCGATTTTTTGATAAGCATGGCTGACAGTTGCCGGGGTTCTGCCTCCTAACTCCTGACCGATTTCAGCCAGTGAGCAGTCGGTTTCCTGTCTGGTAAGATACATTGCTACATGCCGGGCTAGAGCGGTTATCTCGTCTCTTTTCCGACTTTTGAGGTCGGAGGGAGTTAGCTGGAAGCTGTTGACCACTGCTTCCATTATTAGGTGGGGTGAAGCAGGAGCAGTAGGAGACTCGTTTCCGGAGATATCCTTAAGTGCTTGAGCAGCTAACTCAGGGGTAATCATGGCTCTAATTAGCTTGGCGTAGGCAATAACCCGGTTTAGGGAACCCTCCAGCGCTCTGATGCTTTGCTGAATCTGGAGGGCAATGAGTTCTAGGACGTCGGCAGTAATTTCTATTCCTTTTTGTTTAGCCTTGGCCTGTAGAATAGCCAGGCGTGTTTCAAAATCGGGCGCTTGAATGTCAGTAACTAACCCCCATTCAAAACGAGACCGCAGTCGTCCTTGCAGGAAAGATATGGCTTTAGGGGGACGGTCGCTGGTAATAGCAATTTGATGGTTGGCGTTGTGAAGTTCATCGAAAGTATGGAAGAAATTTTCTTCTGTCTGCGTCTTGCCACTGAAAAACTGGACGTCATCGACCAGAAGCATATCAGCACTTCGGTATTTATTACGGAATTCATCGGATTTTTTCTCTCGGAGCGCCTTTATCATTTGGTTGGTGTACTCTTCAGCGCGAACGTACAGTACCTTAATGTTGCTGGCTAGGGCTCTATGACCGATAGCTTGTAAAAGATGTGTCTTGCCTAACCCTGCCCCGCCATAGATAAATAAGGGGTTGTAGCTATTTCCCGGGTTTTGAGCGACCCCTAGAGCGGCGGCATAGGCTAACTGATTGGAATTACCAACGATAAAAGAACCAAAGGTATACTTGGGATTAAACAATGGGAGGCTTGATTGTTGAACCGGGGCGGATTTCCCCCGGCTCCTGTAGCTTGGTAGTGTGCTTTGCTGGTCGGCATCTACCTGGAATTGTACCTGGACCTCTTGATGGGTAATGCCAGTGAGCACTTTTTCAATTAAGGAACGTTGATTCTTATCCAGGTATTCGGCAACGAAGGTGTTGGGAACACCGATGACAAACTTACTATCTTGATAACCAAGCCCACTAGTCTTTGCCAGCCAGGTGCGGTAGTTTGGCTTATTGACTTGGATTTGCAACTCACCCAGGGCAGTGTCCCAGATTTGCTGCGCTGGCCTAGCTTCTATCAAACTCTTCTCCCCTTAGTTTAACTCTTAAAGTTAACCCTCAAAAACTGAGGTACTATTTCGCCTTGGTTAGGGGTTGTAAGCCAATTTCGCAGGGACTGGAGACGAAATATTCAGGTAGAAACAGTTAAAATAATACCAGACCAGCATTCTTGGCTGGCAAGGTTTTTAATGGTGGTTGATGGCCAGTTTCAAAGGCTGTGTTCTCTTGCGAGGTCTGTCAGGCTTCCTTTTTTGCCTAATTCCCCACCGATAGGTATGAAGTGTTAAGTTGTTATTAAAAATTTTCGATGATACAATTATTGGCGGGAGGTCTAGGTTGCGAGTTGTTTTTTTGGGCACCCCTGAATTCGCCGTTCCCTCTCTGGAGTGCCTTCTTTGCAATCAATATCAAGTGGTGGCTGTTTATACTCAGCCCGATAGGGCGGCGGGCAGAGGGCGCTCTCTCGTTTCTTCTCCAGTGAAGATGGCGGCGATGGAGTGGGGGTTGACAGTGGTGCAGCCGGTCAGTTTCAGGGAAGCTGAGGCGGTAGCACAACTGGCTAGCTTTCAGCCTGATGTTATCGTGGTGGCTGCCTTTGGCCAGATTCTACCACAGTCGGTCCTGGATATTCCTGCCCTCAGGTGTATTAATATTCACCCCTCTCTGCTACCCAAGCACAGAGGGGCTTCGCCAGTGTCAGCGGCTATTCTGTCTGGAGATGAGTTTACTGGAGTTAGCATTATGCTGATGGACAAGGGACTAGATACCGGTCCTGTATTAGCCCAGGCGCAGGTACCTATTTCGGCACAGGATACCACGGGCTCACTTACGGCAAAGTTATCATTGATAGCAGCGCAGTTGCTACTGGAAGTTTTACCCCGTTGGACTAGGGGCGAAATTACTCCCAGACCTCAGAACGAGACTGAAGCTAGCTATTCCGGCGAGTTCTCAAAGAAAGACGGTGGGATTGACTGGCATCTCCCGGCGATAGATATATGGCGGCGAGTACGTGCTTTCCACCCTTGGCCGGGGTGTTACACCGAGTGGCAGGGAAAGCATCTCAAGGTTATGGAGGCGGTACCTTTACCGGCAGAAAAGAAACTTGAGGTAGGGCGGGTAGTAGCTCTGAATAAAAAAGGCGTGGTATTTGGAGTGAACACTGGGGATGGGATTTTAGGTATCTTAGAGGTTCAGCTTGAGGGAAAACGCGCCATGTCTGCTGCCGAATTCCTGCGAGGGCAGAGGCAGTTAATCGGGGCGATATTGCCATCGAATTAAATGATGTTGTAAGGAGGTTGTTTTGTCTTTACCGAAGAACCTGAACCGCTTTAAAACTCTGGTGGAAATTATCGCCAGGCTGCGGGCACCTGATGGCTGTCCCTGGGACAGAAAGCAGACCCATTCTTCCCTGCGGGAAAACCTGCTAGAGGAGTGCTACGAGTTGCTCGAGGCTCTGGATGAAGGTGATTCGGGCAAGATTTGTGAAGAGCTGGGTGACCTGATGATGCAGGTCGTCCTTCACACCCAGATTGCCACTGAAGCCGAGGAATTTGAGCTTGGGGATGTGATGAATAGCATTAATGCCAAGCTGATTCATCGGCACCCTCATATCTTTGGCTCGCAAAAGGTAAAGGATGCCGAGGAGGTGGCACATAACTGGGAAATTCTCAAGCAGGAAGAGCGTGGTACTGATACTTCGATACTGTCTAGCGTGCCCAAGCAGATGCCAGCCCTGGGTTACAGCCAGGAAATTCAGCGCCGGGTGGCGCAGCTTGGCTTTGACTGGGAAGATATTGAGGGTGTCATTGAAAAACTGGCTGAGGAGGTTGGTGAATTTAAGGAAAGCAATGAGGCAGAGAGGGCATGGGAGTTTGGTGACCTGCTCTTTACTCTGGTCAATATTGCTCGACGGCTGGGAATTGACTCGGAGGCAGCGCTGAGGGAGGCGAACACTAGATTTTACCGCCGCTTCTCCTGTATGGAGGAGCTCTGCCGCCAGCGTGGGATAAACTTTGCCGACCTCTCCTTCGATGAGCAAAACGCCCTGTGGGAAGAGGCGAAGAGAGTTAAAGGATAAGAGGTTTTTGTAGGCGTATGGCATTATGTTATAATATTAAATTACCTTTGTTTGAAAGTCAGATGGGAGGTGTAAGATGCCTGAAATCCTTTTAGAGCCGCGAGTCGTTGCTTTGTTAGTAGCTCAAGATGCGTTTCAAGATGACCGTAGTAGAACCCATGTACACGGGATTTTTGATAATATAACTGCTCCGAAGTTTCCAATAGTTATTAGCTTTATGGTATTTGTTGCCTTTAAAGGTACGAAACAAGGAACTTACCAAGCAATGATTAAGCTTCTTGATTCGCTAGGGAATATAGTAATTCAAACTGAACAAGTAACTTTTGAGGTAACTGAGTATAAGGGACATACATGGTTTGCAAATTTGGGCGTACGCTTTCCTACTCCTCAGATGTATAGAATTGAACTGATTGTTGACGGAATTCCGCGGATCGAGGTGCCGCTAATGGTTCGCCAAGCGGAAATCACTCCCCCGCAAGCATGAGGGGGTTTTTGATGCTAGAAATAGGATTTAGAGGTGCAAAATGTATGCAGTCATAGATATAGATTATGAACAGATAAGTTCACCAGCAAAATATATTTTCGTATATGACCCAAATTTCTTTAATGAACGAATACAAGAAGATGGCACACTTCAAGCTGGATTAGAGGATTTGTCGATATTACTTGAGTTTCTTGAAGATGAAGAAGATATACGAGAGGGATTGAAAGGTTTGGCTGAGGAGGAGGGCACTATAACCTGGGAGCAGTATCAGCACCAAAGGAAAGAATAGAGGCTTCTAGGTGAGTTATCAGGTTAGGCTGAGACGAGCAGCCCAGAAGCAGTTAGACAAGCTGCCTGAAAAAGATTACGAAGTCATAGCTCAAGCCATTTCGGCATTGGAGGAGCAGCCCAGACCATCAAGGGTAAAGAAGCTGGCCGAGAGTGGCTTGTGGCGCATAAGGGTAGGGCGATATAGGGTTGTCTATAACATAAACGATGTCGAGCATCTTATTATTGTGGTGCGGATAGCTAGACGTACCGAAGATACCTACAGAAGACTGTAAAAGTCGGGGCGAGAGGATTTGAACCTCCGACCTCAGGGAGCAGATAAATACTCCCTGCCCTGTGTAAAGACCATCCTCCCTTATCTCCAAGGGTCTACTTCTACCATGCTCTTCAGGCTAAAATCCCCGCCTGCTACGAAGTAAATCATACCTTCTCCAGCTATTATAATATTGATTTGTGAGGGAGAGCGAAACCGTTTTATCACAGTGTTGCCAGACATTGATAGACGCTCCCGTACAGCCTTCTGAGCCTGCTGACCTTCCTGAGTCGGAGGGGAAAGTTCAAGGTGCGGTATAGTGAAAGTCTGTACCATATCACTATCCAGCCATTCCTGAACTGTCATACTGCTATTCTCATAAACAAATTGCCTGAATTGCTCCTTGGTAGTAAAACCGAAGTCTTCCTCGAGCATTTTCGCAGAAAGAGGAGTCAGGAGCACCAGGGCACCACCTTCGGGTTCTGCATTATCCAGTACCTTCAGGGTGAAATCGGCCACGTTGTAGCCGCACCGCTGACGCAAGCCCCTTCCTTCCCATATGCTGACCACACTGTCTTCTCGGTTAAAGCCCTTCTCTACATGAAAAGGCTCCCAGGGTATCATAGGGTTATCCACATTCTCGGCAAAGGTCAGACTGTTGTACTGCAGGTTATTGCCCCAATCACCCATTATCGTGATACCAGGAATTGCGTAGCACAAACAGCGCCCCATCAGTTGCCAGGCCCGTCCAATAGTGGCGTTGGCATGATTGTAAGGACCCATACAGCCATATCCGGATTCCATACCTATCTCTTTTGCTATTGGTCCGTGAACGACTGCCGCACCGGTGAATGATTGTGCTGAGCTGAAATACGGGGGTCCTTTCGAGGCCAGACCAAGGAGTACCGGGAGATACTCAGGCTTACACCCCGCCATCACGGTGATAGTGGCAACCTTCTCCACGGTAATATTCTGTCCCTCACGCTGACCATTGTCTGTCATACCCATCCTGAAGGCTTCTGCCACTATCTCGTCAGGGCGATGGCTGGTTCCTGTCAACATCCTCTTAACATTTTCCTCCGTGGGAATTACTATTGGTAAGCCGTCAGTCATTTTGTTGTCGAGGAAGTACTGCTGTACTTCATCGTAGGTACCTGGCCATGGGGTTCAGTACATTTGTGTAGACCCTTTCTTTCTCAGCGACTGTTGGATTGTAGGAGTTTTTTGATTTCATCTTTTCTCCTCCTTTTTGACTAAAATATATGCCCCGCAGCTTGCTGCGGGGCACCGCTGACCGGCCCTACTCAAACATTATCACATTGCGTAGTGCTTCTCCCTTTTCTGTAGACTCAATTGCCTCGTTAATGCGTTCCAGAGGATAGCGACCAGTGATAAGCTCATCCAACTTGAGGCGTCCCTCCCGGTAAAGCTCCACAAGATGGGGAATATCTATATTCAGCCGGGGTGACCCTCCGCCACAACTAGTAAGTACTCTCTCACCCCCAACGAAGTCAAACGCTGAAAAGCTTATACTCTCTTTGATTGGTACCAGGCCGATTATGACTGTCACTATTAAACGAACATCGGGATGTCTGTCCAGTCATGAGTATAAATATTCGATACCGTTCGGATTTTCAGTTCAATTAAGGTAATTACTGACTTTCTCTATATTTATGCGGTAATAAAAACGTATCTCTTGCCGTGCTTTATTAATTTAATTCCGGTTTAAGTCGTAGCCTTAGCTCTCTCCTCCTGAGACATATTGGCCAGCTTCTCCACCTCTTTTACGCTAAGACCGAGACCTTCGACGACGTGGCTACCGTATTCTTTGTCCGCTTTATAGAATATTGCTGCTTGGCGAAGCTGAATCCGTTTCTGAGCATTGCAGAGATGAGTTGTGATATTACCAATTAGATGTTCTCTGTCTTCATCGGTCATGACCCTACGGTATAGCTCTCCTGCCTGGAAGAAATCGTCGTTGGGATGGTTGTAAGGCTGACGAGCCGCCTGTCCTGAGACATCAAACGAGGGTTCGGCAACATCGGGTGTTGGTTCTGGGCCGCCGAAGCTATTGGGGTAATAGTTCGGGCCGTCTCCGCTGTTGTCGTCGAGAGCCATGGAACCATCACGCTGGTAGTAGTTCACGCTGGCGGCCTTCGCCCTGTTTATTGGCAGCAGGTGGTAATTGGGTCCCAGGCGATGAATGTGGGTATCGTGGTAGGAGAAAAGCCTGCCCTGTAATAGTTTATCCGGCGATGCAGCGATTCCGGGGACAAAATTGGCAGGAGAAAACGCAGCCTGCTCCACTTCCGCAAAGTAATTCTTAGGATTCTTATTAAGCACCATACGACCGATTGTCATCGGCGGATAGTCAGCGTGGAACCAGACTTTGGTAATATCAAAGGGGTCAAAGCGGTATTTACCAGCTTCCTCTGGGGTCATAATCTGGACTTCAACGCGCCAGGACGGGTAATCACCTTTTTCGATGGTATCGTGGAGGTCCCTTGTAGCGTGGTCCGGGTCCTTCCCCTTCATTTCGGTAGCTTCATCACGTGTCAGATTCTGAATACCCTGCTCCGTCTTGAAGTGATACTGCACCCAGTAGTATTCGCCTTTTTCATTGTACCACTTAAATGTATGACTGCTGTAGCCGTTCATATGGCGAAATGTTCTGGGTATCCCACGATCAGAAAAGAGAATAGTGACCTGGTGGACAGATTCTGGGGTAAGAGACAGAAAGTCCCAGAACATGTCTGCATCTTTCAGGTTGGTGCCCGGGTGACGTTTCTGAGTATGAATGAAATCAGGGAATTTCAGCGGGTCACGAATGAAAAAGACGGGGGTATTGTTTCCAGTCATGTCGTAATTACCTTCTTCAGTATAGAACTTGACTGCGAATCCGCGAGGGTCTCTCTCCGCGTCCGCCGATCCCTTCTCGCCACCCACAGTAGAAAAGCGTACGAAGACATCCGTACGTTTACCGATCTCTGATAGGAACTGGGCTCTGGTGAACTTCGTTACATCGGCAGTAACCTCAAAGTATCCGTGTGCACCGGCACCTTTGGCGTGAACCACACGTTCCGGGATGCGTTCCCGGTCGAAATGGCCGAGTTTTTCCAGCAAATGGGTATCCTGCATTAGGATAGGGCCAGGGATTCCAGCGGTTTTGCTGTTCTGGTCATTATCGACTGGTGCTCCGAAACCGGTTGTATAGGGTTTCTTTTTCTGCGGCATTTCAATCCTCCTTTTCAGGGAATTTTTATCTGAAGTAAGGTGTTCGGGTATTTTGGGAGGACAATAGTGTATTATATTAACATTGTATTGTCAATAATGAATCGAGTAGCAAGCTACCACTAAACGAACATGGGGATGTCGACATGACCTTAAGAGTGAAAAGATATTCTTCTCATTCGAAATCAATTTCACATTCTGAGTAATCGTTACCTTCATCGGGCAAGCTTTGTGACCAACTCCCCGGTGGAAATTAGATTTACCATCAGATTCCATAGTTTTGACAATTAGCCTATGATGGTCTTCCCCTTTCTTGGATGATTCGTCTAAAAGTAGGGTTTTTTCTTACACTCCCATGTCGTTTACGCAATCTCCTCCCGCTGTTTCAGAAAAATCTCAAGACGTGGATTGACTGCCAGCATGTGTTGCCGAACCCTAGACAATAGGCTCTTCTTGTCATGCATCTTGTAGATGTGTTCGGGAAACGGCCAATTTACAAAGTCCGTTGCGCCGCTTTTTCGGATAAGTTCTTTCCATGCTGGGGCCTCATCTGTAACAGATGCTACACGCTTCCGAACGGACTCCGGCGGATCGCCGCGTCTCTCACAGTTCTCTTTTGTCTTTTCCTGTAACTCAGCCCAATTCTCCATCTCGGTGATGCGGCGTAGCGTAGGATTGAGGACTATAATTTCCGTTTCGCCAAAAGCTGTCGCTACATCTGCAACTGCAAGGGAAGAAAGAAGGATGGGTGCGTACACCTCAGTCTTAGCGAGATCGCCTTGAAGACCACTGAAGATAATGCCTTGCCATTCTCCGCGCACAGTGAAGAAGAGTACCTTTCCTTTGGGGGACCATTCGACTCGTTCTTTCCAGTAGCAGGGGATTTCTTGAACTGTATCTCCGAGCGTACGAAGCATAGATTGAAGATCGTCGCGAAATTTAGGCGGAGCATACAGCTTATCATCATGGTCGCGAGGGCCGTCTTCGCGCAAACGGTAGGAATCAAGTTTTACCAAGTCGTCCCTCAGTAGGGCAGACAAAGGGCTTCATTGACATTGAGTTAGCCCAATTCTAAAATGAACACTAGAGGAGGCAAGAGTGTTAGCGCTATGAGGCACAGGGGCAAATATGATTCGAGATATTGAAGATGGTCGGGGTGAGAGGACTTGAACCTCCGAACCTCTGCGTCCCGAACGCAGCGCTCTACCCAACTGAGCTACACCCCGATTATTAAATTATTGGCTTGAATTTTTATTCCATAATATCAACTTCAGTGTCCCGAACGTGGCGCGCTACCCAACTGCGCTACGCCCCGACTTTTATGCTATAATATCAACCGCAGCGTCCCGAACGCTGCGCGCTATCCAACTGCGCTACGCCCCGCTGGCGATATTATAAACGGATTTCACCTCTTCAGCAAGGATAGGGAGAGTTATGGAGAGGCGTAGCTTCTAAATAAGTAGTTCTCCTCGTCAGTTGCAGGAGAGACCTAAAAAGGGGAGTGAAAGAGGGGCGAAGTTTCTCAAGTAATGGGGAGTTACAGAGAGGTGAAACCTATCTAGCAATGGGGAGTTGAAGAGGTGCTTAGCCCCTCTTTCAAAAACTCCTTCCCCTTCCCCTTATTAAGGGGAAGGGGATACAGGGGATGGGGTTTTATAGATAAGATGAAATACTGTGTTGTTATTATGGATGGTGCTTCTGGTTTGCCGCTGCCTGAGCGTGGTGGGAAGACCTGTCTGGAACTGGCGCGCACTCCAAACCTGGATGCTATGGCGCAGGAGGGTATTCTGGGGATGGTGCGCACCATACCTCCGGGGATGGAGCCTTCAAGTGCCAATGCCTGTATGTCTTTGCTGGGTTATGACCCGCAGGTCCACCGTTTAGGTCGGGCTGCCATTGAGGCTAGGAGTATGAATATACCAATAGGTGATGGGGAGGTTGTTTTTCGCTGCAATCTGGTTAATACCGAGGGTGGCATTATGAAAGATTACAGTGGTGGGCATATAAGTCAGCAGGAGGCTCAAGCAAATATTGAAGCCCTTAATGAGCACTTGGGTAGTGAAATGGTGGAGTTCTACCCCGGTGTCAGTTATCGGCACATACTAAAGATAAGAGGTAATAAAAATGTCCTTGGAGCAAAATGCACCCCACCCCATGATATCGCCGAAAAACCTATTAATGAATATTTGCCTCACGGTGACGGGAGTGAGTTGATACTCGACCTGATGAGGCGCTCAGAGGAAGTCATTAAGGGACTTCAGGTTAACAAAGACCGTACGGTTCGTGGTGAGATTGCTCCTACCGGTATCTGGCTCTTCTGGGGTAGTGGCAAGGGGGCTGATATACCTGCCTTCAAGCAGGTCTACGGACTTGATGCGGTGGTAACATCGGCGGTGGATGTTATTCGGGGCTTAGCTCGTATGATGGGGATGGGTGTGCTGGAGATACCTGGTGTGACGGATGGTCTGGATAATGATTTTGCCGGACAAGCCACCGGCGCTCTGACAGCACTTGAAGAGCATGATTTAGTAGTCATTCATATTGAGGCGACGGATGAGGTGGCTCATGCTGGTTCGATTGATGAGAAGGTAGATGCTATCCAGAGAACAGATAGCGAGGCTGTCAGCCGGCTGAGCGCCTGGAGAGGAGATGCCTTGCGGGTGCTGGTTATGCCCGACCACCCCACACCAATTGCAATCCGGACCCACAGCCCCGACCCTGTTCCCTTTGTGCTATGGGGGGAGGGATTTACTTCTAACGGGGCTATGAGGTTCACCGAAGCCGGGGCAGCCAAAACTGGCTTGTATATTGACCCTGGTTATAATATTATGGGTAGATTGGTAGGAAGAGGATAGTAAATGGCTTTAATAGTACAGAAGTACGGTGGTTCGTCGGTAGCGGATGCTGATAAGATTAAGAACGTGGCCCTGCGGATAGCGGCTACCAAGGATAAGGGTAATCAGGTGGTGGTGGTCGTCTCGGCGATGGGTAATACCACCGACGAGCTAATCAAGCTGGCTTACCGGGTTTCCGAGCAGCCTGATGGCCGTGAACTGGATGCTCTGGTATCCACGGGCGAGGTTGTCTCCAGCACCCTGCTGGCTATGGCGCTTGAAGCCATGGGCTGCGAAGCAATAAGCCTTAGCGGCGCCCAGGCAGGGATAAGAACGGATGCTACTTATCGTCAGGCGCGTATCCTGAAGGTTGAATCAAGGCGGGTGGTCAAGGAACTGGAGAAAGGGAATATCGTCATTGTGGCTG
The DNA here is from genome assembly GCA_964396535.1 of uncultured Dehalococcoidales bacterium. Taxonomy (GTDB): domain Bacteria; phylum Chloroflexota; class Dehalococcoidia; order Dehalococcoidales; family UBA2162; genus CAYNFT01. The sequence goes on from CAYNFT010000002.1 coordinate 41,518, forward strand.
GTTTCCAGGGTATTACCGAGGAGATGGATGTAACCACCCTGGGCAGGGGGGCTTCTGATACCAGCGCGGTGGCTCTGGCTGCCAGCCTGGGAGCGGAGGTATGCCAGATTTACACCGATGTTAAAGGCGTCTATACCGCTGACCCGCGCCTTGTTCCTGAGGCGCAACGGCTATCTGAGATTGGCTATGAGGAGATGCTGGAACTGGCCAGCTATGGAGCCAAGGTGATGCACTCCCGGGCAGTTGAGCTGGGAGAACTGTTTAATATTCCTATTCTGGTAGCCTCCAGCTTCACTGATAGCCCGGGAACATTAATTCATGGAGGGGCATCTATGGAAGTGCGAAATAAGGTGAAGAGTATAGCCCACGACCTGGATGTGGCTAAGATAACGGTAGTTGGCGTTCCTGACCGGCCAGGTATTGCCGCAGCTATCTTTGAACCATTGGCCAAGGCGAATATTAGTGTCGATACTATTGTTCAGAACGCCAGTATCGAGAATATTACCGATTTAACCTTTACTGTGGCTAAAAGCCAAGTAACAAGGGCACTGGACGTAGTAAAACCTATCAGCGAATCAATCGACGCCAGGGAATGTGTCAGTGACTCCAAACTGGGCAAGGTTAGTATCATCGGCACCGGGATGCAGAATGCTCCCGGCTATGCGGCCCGGATGTTCAGGACACTCAGTGAGCAGGGCATAAATATTCAGCTTATCTCCACCTCGGAGATAAGAATAACCTGCATTATTGATGAGTCCAGGATTAAAGATGCGGTTCGTGCTTTACATCGGGCATTTGAGCTGGATATGGAGGGATAGGGCAGCAGGCCAAAGTGGATAGTGTATTCATCTCCCCGTATTTTGAAGGCTTCCCTTCAACTTTCTTCGGGAAGATAATTTCGTTAGCAGGGTTTAGCCCCGTTAAATTTTCTAAAAAATTTTTAATAACTAGGGGTTTTTGCCCTTCTAAAAACATTGACTTTTTACACCGTTTTTACTAGAGTACCATACTGGTTAGGACTAATTACAAAGGGGAGTGCGGGATGTCATATCGTGAAGAGGAACGAACAAGACTAAGACGGCAGTCGAGCAAGCAGGCTATTGCCTTAGCTATGGAGGGTCGGTGGAGGGAAGCGGTAGCGGCTAATAAGAGCCTAATAGAGAGCTTCCCCAATGATGTTGATGCCTATAACCGTTTGGGTAGAGCCCATATGGAACTGGGGGAGTATTCTCTGTCAAGGGAAGCCTACGAAAAAGCTATAGAACTTGACCCTTATAATACCATTGCCAGTAAGAATCTTAATCGCTTATCCCATTTGGGAGAGACGGTGGTTAGTTCAGAGGACGGTTTTTATAAAGTGGAGCCACAGCAGTTTATTGAGGAAGTGGGTAAGGCGGGGGTGGTTGAACTTCATCGCCTGGCGCCACCAGAGATACTGGCCAGAACGGTGGCTGGAGGCAGGGTAAATCTTAGGGTAGAGGGTCCGCGTTTGATAGCGGAGAACAGCCGTAGGGAGTATCTGGGCTACGTCGAGCCTAAGCATGGACAGCGGCTTATTAAGTTAATGGAGGGAGGTAATAAATATACGGCGGCTATCGTCAGCTCAACGGAAGAGGCAGTAACTGTCATCATTAGAGAAGTATATCAGCACCCCAGTCAGGCAGGACGACCTTCCTTTCCCTCAAGGGGCCCTGAGGGTTTTCAGCCTTATGTTGCTGATAGAATAGGCGATAGAATAATTAGGCGTAAGCTTGAGTATGAGGAGGCATTGCCCGAAGAATCTGGCTATGCTATAGTAGGCGGAGAGGATATAGAGTTATTGTCTGATGAATCTGATGATATTGATGATGAGGATGATATTGGCGAATAGGAGGTTCAGCCGAGTATGGTTTTAGGGAAGACCAAACCCGTAAACATCGAAGATGAAATGCGGAGCTCTTATCTTGACTACGCGATGAGTGTCATCGTTTCCCGTGCTCTGCCTGATGTGCGGGATGGCTTGAAGCCGGTACAGCGACGCATTCTCTATGCTATGGGTGACATGGGGATTAACCATACTGGCTCTCATAAGAAGAGTGCCCGCATTGTTGGCGAGGTGTTAGGTAAGTATCATCCTCATGGTGACAGCTCTGTTTATGATGCGATGGTGCGCATGGCGCAGGATTTCTCAATGCGATATGTTCTGGTTGACGGACAGGGTAATTTTGGCAGCGTGGATAATGACCCCCCGGCAGCAATGCGTTATACCGAGGCTCGCCTAACCGAGCTTGCTGGACAGATGTTAGCTGACATTGACAAGGAGACTGTCAACTTCGTGCCCAACTTTGATGATAGCCTTCAGGAACCCTCAGTCCTACCCACTCAGTTGCCCAATTTGCTGCTTAATGGTAGTTCTGGGATTGCGGTGGGGATGGCGACCAATATTCCCCCCCATAACCTAGGTGAGGTATGTGATGCTATCTCCTATCTCATTGATAACTCGGGAGCTACGGTTGATGAGCTTACCCAGTTTATCAAGGGACCCGATTTCCCTACCGCTGGTATTATATTAGGCCAGGAGGGAATTAAGAGTGCCTATGCTACCGGGCATGGCAGGATAGTGGTTCAGGCTAAGGATTATATTACAGAGGCTTCCGAGACTGGACGTAGCCAGATAGTGGTTGTCGAGCTTCCTTATCAGACTAATAAGGCGGCTCTGGTGGAGAGAATAGCTGACCTGGTTGCCAGCAAGAAAATCACGGGCATCAGTGAGCTTCGGGATGAGTCGGACCGTCAGGGTATGCGTATTGTTATTGAACTAAAGAGGGAAGCTCAACCCCAGCAGGTGCGGAACAGCCTGTATAAACATACTGCCATGAAGTCGGCTTTCTTTGTTAACATGCTGGCACTGGTTGATGGCCAGCCCCGGGTGATTGGCCTTAAAGAGGCGCTTCAGCATTATATAGATTTCCGTCGTGAGGTGATTACTCGGCGCTCCAGGTTTGAGCTGAAAGGGGCTAAAGCTAGGGCTCATATCCTGGAAGGATTAAGAATCGCACTGGACCAGATAGATAAGGTGATTGCTACTATCCGCAAATCCGAAACTGCCGAGAAGGCTCGCCAGAGCCTGATGACGGACTTTGGCTTGACCCAGATTCAGGCGCAGGCAATTCTTGATATGCAGTTGCGCCGGCTGGCTAACCTTGAGCGGCAAAAGGTGTTTGACGAGTATACCGAGGTTTTGAAAAGCATTTCTTACCTGGAAGACCTTCTGGCTAATCCCAGAAGAGTGCTTCTTCTGATAAGGGATGAAGTGAAGGAATTAAAGTCTAAGTATGGTGACCCCAGGCGAACCGAAATAAGTGCGCAGGGAGAGGTGGTCTTCCAAGAGGAAGACCTTATCCCCCATCAACGAGTGGTGGTGACGCTCAGTAATAGGGGATTTGTTAAAAGGGTGCCATCCCAACTCTACACGTTGCAGCATCGTGGTGGGAAGGGTATCACTGCTTTTCCAACCAGGGAGAATGATGCGGCCAGGCTTCTGGTAGTGGCTGATACTCATGATAGCCTCCTCTTCTTCACCAACAGGGGCAGGGTTTTCCGTCTCAAATGTTATGAAATCCCCGCTGGTAGCTCAAGAACGGCTAAAGGGCTGGCGGTGATTAATCTTCTCCCTGTTGTTGAGGATGAGAGGGTAACTGATATAGTATCCGTGACCGATTTTACGCCGGATACCTACCTGCTGCTGGCGACTCGCCGCGGTGAGATAAAAAAGACGGCTTCAGACAAGTTTGTTGTGGTGCGCAGTAGCGGGCTTATCGCTATGGATGTGGAGGAAGGAGATGAGCTGGTGGAAGCACGGTTAGCTACCGACAAGGACGATGTGATGATGATAACTCAAAAAGGGCAGTCAATCCGGTTTGCTGTATCCAGTCTACGGGCTAGCTTAAGAACCAGCGGTGGAGTAAGTGGGATTCGGCTGGCCTCAGATGACCAGGTAATTGGCATGGAAGTTGCCTATCCCAAGGACTTCCTTTTAGTTGTTACTGCCAACGGCTTTGGTAAGCTCACTCCAATCAGTAGCTACCCCCGTCAAAAACGCGCTGGCAGTGGGGTCAGGACTTTTAAGCTTACTGAGAAGACGGATAAAGTGGCTGCTGCCAAGCTTACTTCTCTATCTCAGCAGGTTATGATTATCTCTGCTGATGGCATTGTTATCCGCACTCCAGCCAAAGAGAAAGACCCCACGAAGGGGATTACCATACAGGGCAGGAGCACCCAGGGGGTGAAACTGATGAAGCTTGGTGAGGGGGATAGTGTGGTTGCCCTCACCTGCTTTGACGCAACTTAATTTAGCTTCTAGTTTATACGTGCAAGCCTAATGATAGTCGAGTTTACATTCGGTAGTGGCGCGTGGGTCAAACTCTAGGCCAAGTGCATCATGAAAAACTGTTTTAGCCGCTTTGTTGACCGCTTTGCGATACTCAAGGTCAGGTACATAGAAGACATGCCCCTTCAACTTGTTTGCCTCATAGGTATCAAGCCATTTTCCATACGGAAAGAATTCTCTAAGAGGAACAAGCCATTCCGTGCCTATGTCTATCCAGCAGGGTTCTACATCTTTGTCAATATTCGGTGGCTTAGGTAAGTCAACCCAGAGGTCGTGAAAAGAGGTACGATATTTTTTCGGCAGTTCATCCCAGATAAATTGTCGCAGCTCATTTGTTTGCTCCTGTCTTGCACGCTTTGGATATTCAGCGCTCAGCGTGAACAGGTCATGCAGCCTTAGTTCAGGGTCTTCTACAGTGTAATTGGCTGTTAGGACTAAGCACCGCTTCAGCAGGTCCCTATTGAGTAACCTTTTGAATAGGGGAGCCAACTCACTGTCAGAGAGACCAAGTGAGAAAAAGTCGAACTCGTTTATCTTCAAGAAGTCGGGGATTCTGTCAAATCGAAGCCGTTTGTCTCTTCCTTTCTTATCAGGGTTAGTCCAAATGACTTCCAATATCGCCTTGACCATGCATTCCAGTGCCCGAACTTTGTGATGATGGTAGATAGCCGGGAACAGTAGTATTTTATTGAGGACTATCTGCTCCAAGTTACTGGCGCCTGAGCTCTTCATAATAAGATTTCGGTTAGGGAAAACCTTCGGTTCTTGTACAAACCGCTTTTCTTGTTCAATCCGCCTTTGAAAACCCTTAAACTTTTTGGGGTCCAGAATCACAGATGAAATAATCACCCTATCCACATCGGCATCAGCCCTGATACCAGTAAAGCGGCAGTCTCGGATTAAGTAATCTAGCTTGTCTGCGTCGAAGGGTCCGCTAATAATATCGCCCAGGTAGGCAAACTGTCTTAGCTCTCTCGGCTTGCCAATCACAAGACGGGTAACCATCTCTATGCTCACCTTTTTGTTGTAATAGTTTAAGACATCCTGTAGCAGTCTTTGGAAACGAGGGCTGTCGATAATCAAGTAGGACAGGATTTCACCTGGCTCACGGTCGTGGAAAAGGTCAATTTCCTTTATACTTTCAAAAGTGTCCTGGAATTTGACCGCTATTAAGTTTTCAGAGAGGTGGGAAAGAAATGAATGCCCCACGTCATGCAGTAGGGCGGCAAGGCGTAGCTCTTCTATCTGTGGCTGCTCTTCGCCTAAAGAATGACCTATGTCATCTGCTATTTTAGCTACGCCGAGGCTATGGTCAAACCTTGTATGGTTCGCTGTTGGGTAGACCAAGTAGGCGAGGGCTGTTTGGTGTATATACCTGAGGCGTTGCACAATGGGCGAATCAAGCAAGAGGTATTCGTGAGGTTTCAGTACCTGGTAACCTGAGACAGCTTCTCTGATTACTTTTTCATCATCGGGGGAGGGGTATCTATTTGGATAGTCAGCAGGTATTATATCCTCTACCCACTCATTAATTTCCTCTGCCAAGGCATGTAGAGCAGTTTCACCTTCAGTAGGCACCTGTCACGCTACCTTAAGTCTATCTTTTAAGAGCTGGCTAATATCTTGCAGTTCTTTTTGGTACGGGCCGAGTCTTTCTGCCTCTCGTTTCTTAATCAGGTCTCTATTCTCTTTGCTCATGTTTATGGTCGGATAGTCCGGGTTTGGCAAACTGACTTCCCTTGAATTGGCCAGCAACTTTATTAGCTGGTCTACCTGCTCACTTTGAGGTGGCATGGGCTCTCGGAAGGTAAAATATATCCACTTCAGTTGAGGAACGCGGTCTCGGTATTTTTGGCAGATTTCATATATCACTCGATGCCATTTATCGGGGTTGCTGTCAAATTTATCTTCTTCAGTAAGGGCTAGTGCATAGGTCAGAGCATTCTCGTAGGTAGAGAAGGAGGACCTAAACTTCTCGTATTTTTGCAGCTTTTTCTTATCCATAATTAACCTCCGGTGGGGGCTTATATTTTAATACTTATTCTTCTCATCTGCAACAAGGAATTGTCTTATTAGTTAAATTGTATCATTAAATTGACATATTGTCAATTTAATCTTATTATTGTCAAGCCATGTCAAAGCGGAAGGGCTCTTCAAGGAAAGACCGACCCAGTGAGATTGGGAAATACCTGACTACCATAAGGGTGAGTCAGGGGAAAACTCAGCAAGAAATTGCCGATAGAATCGGAAGGGATAAAAGTTGTATCTGCAGAATAGAAAGGGGTCAAAGGGTGCGCCAGTGCCTTCGTGGTCTCAAACTGTATCAGCTAGCCAAAGCATATGGTGCTCCCATTGATGAAGTTCTGAAAAAGGCAAACTGGCCACAGCTTCTTCTACTGGATACCAGTGAGGAAGAGAGACAAGAACTAATACGTTTCCTTAAAGAAAGTTTACAGTAAAATTGTAGTTAAGGCACACAGATTAAGGGATCTTGAGCTACTGGTGCTTTTGCTGGCAGGCTGGCTGCCAGCGTTCCAGTCCGCAGGCGTTACAGGCTTCAGTACGGCAGTCAGGGGTTTCTCTACCCACCAGTGAACGCCGGTATTCTCGCTTCAAGAAGTCACTGGTTACGCCAGTATCAATATGAGCCCAGGGGAGCAGCTCGTCCAGGGAGCGCTGCCGCCGGGCGTAGAAGTCGGGCTCAATGCCAGCCTCTTCAAAGGCGTGTAACCAGTTTTCGTAGTTAAAGTGTTCGTCCCAGGAATCAAAGGTGCAGCCCAGCTTCCAGGCACGATGGATGACCTGACCCAGTCGCCTATCTCCTCGTGATAGTGCTGCCTCAAGCAGGCTGGCTTTAGGGTCTGCCCAGGACAACTTGACTCCCTTTCGGCGCAACCCCTGCTTAAGAAGTTCATGTTTAGCGCTTAGCCCCTGTTCACTTTCCTGGGCTACCCATTGAAAAGGAGTGTGCGGCTTGGGCACAAAGGTAGACAGGTTGACCCTTATCTGGGGTGTCCTGCCCTTAGTCATTCTGCCGACTGAACGAACCCTGTTTACCAGATTGACAATATCCTCTATATCACTCATAGTTTCCCCGGGCAAGCCGAGCATAAAATATAGCTTAAGGCCTGTCCAGCCCCTATTAAATGCGGCGGTTGCCGTTTTCATGAGTTCCTCTTCAGAGATATTCTTATTGATGGTTCGCCGCAGTCTCTCGCTTCCCGCCTCAGGGGCGAAGGTTAGCCCTGTCCTCTTACGGGAGGATAGAGAGTCCATCAACTCCACCGAGAAGCTATCAATGTACAGGCTGGGTAGCGACAGGGCAAGATTAGGGTAGCCGCGGGACAGGCTGGCTAATAGTTCATCAATATTGGGGTAGTCAGTGGTGCTCAGCGAAACCAGCGAGACCTCGCTGTAGCCGCAGTTGGCAATAAGCTCCCCTATCGCCTGTAGCACCTCCTGCTGGGAGCGCTCACGTACCGGGCGATAGATAATCCCTGCCTGGCAAAAACGGCAGCCGTGACTGCAACCCCGCTGAATCTCTACTGCTCCGCGGTCGTGAATCACTTCAATGTAGGGAACTACCGGTTTGGTGACCGGGGGAGGCAGCTTGCTCACTATCCGCCGCTGAATGGTGGGATTGGCTTCAGGCACGGTAGGTGTAATACTTTTAACCAGTCCATCAGGCTGGTAGTCCACCTGATACAGGCTGGGTACATAGATGCCAGGGATGGTTGCCACCTGGCGAAGTAGTTGTTCTTTAGGGGCTACCCTGCCCTGCCCTTTCCAGTTTCGGAAGCTGTCAAGCAGTTCAAGCAGTACCTCTTCACCATCCCCGATGACAAAGAAGTCAATAAAGTCAGCCATGGGTTCCGGATTGAGGGCACAGCCACCACCAGCTATTACGAGCGGGTGGGAATCGTTTCTGTCCGAGGCTAGAACCGGAATTTGAGCCAGGTCAAGCATATTTAAGACATTGGTATAGGTGAGTTCGTAGCCCAGGGAAAAGCCAATAATATCAAATTCCTTTAGCGGGCGTCTGGATTCAAGGCTGAAGAGGGGGATACCCTCTGCCCGCATTAGCGCCTCCATATCCGGCCAGGGCGAAAAAGCCCTTTCGGCAAGGACATCCGGCTGGTTATTGAGCAGCTCGTAGAGGATGGAAAGAGCCATATTGGACATGCCTATTTCATATAAATCAGGGTAGCTGATGGAAACCCGGAGGGGCGTTTTATCCCAGTCCTTGACTATGCTATTCCACTCCCCGCCGGTATAGCGCGCCGGTCTTTTAACCTGATGCAGTATCTTATCGAGATTGGGTAACAATATGCCCCCTGTGCCATTATACTTGAATCTGGGGGAACAAGACACCCTACTGTTGCGTTGAGAGTAATGGTTCGGAAAGTAAATCACCTACGAATAACTCCAGATTAGCAGTGATTCTAACAATTTCTTCACGTGTCGGCTGGGGAACATAGCCATGAACCAATTTGCTCCTCAATTTATAGCATGTGGTGAAGAACTCGTATGGTTTCTGTCCACCGTATTTACGATTGGCAAGACGCTTCGCAAGTTTTCGGCCTGCTTGTCCAATCGATTCTTTGTCTAGTGATTGAAGTGAACCGATGAGCGAATCCTTCTCCTTAGATGAAAGTACGGAAGACGCTTTAGTGAGATGAATTAATTCTTTAAGATGCTCCAGAACTATTTCTGACCGTGAAGCTGGCTCTAAGAGTGTTTCCACGGCCATCATGAGCATTACGAAATGAGCATCGATTGACTTTTGAAAAAAAGATGTGCCAAAAAGGTCGAAAGCAAGGCGCTGTTGGTCAGATAAACTAGGATTATGATCAAGTGCAAGCCCTACCGCTTGAATAAATCGCTCTTTATTCTTAATTACGCTAGGTTTTGCTTGAACGGAAACAAATTTTATGGGTGGTTCGTTCTCAAATATCATCAACCCATGGACGTCATTAAGAATATGTACTCCCGTTCGCTTTCCAAGCATTTCTAAACCAGCAGTTGTAATAGCACTCCGAGGTGCACGTTCTCCAAAGTCAGCTCCAATGTGGAGCCGCGCAAAAGCTAAAATCAAAACATCTTTACAGTGAAGTCCTGCATTCCAAGCCTCTTCTGGTGATGCATAATTATCACCACGAAGAATTAGTTCATGGGCTTTTTCAATTGGAGTATCTACTTGATTTGACTTAAGAGCAATATCGGATCCCATATATTTCCCAATTGTTAACTCAGACGAGGTAATCCCGATGGAATACTCATCCGGAAGGTGGAATCGAATTCTAAAACTGAAGGACATAAAAAATTACCTTCAATTTAAAATTAATCCTGGGTATTATCCAGCGTTGCCAGGTCAAACTTCATGCCGTCGCGGGCGGCGATTACCTTGACCCCGGTTTTTTCGGTCAGCTTCTCGGCTATCTGCCAGGGTTTTGCCCGCCATATGCTCATCCCAAAATGGGTCAGGATAGCTACCTTTGGTTTTAGTTCTCCAATAATTTGCTCGGCATCAGGCACTGCCAGGTGGTCGGTTGGCGTCAGCGGGTTGTCATTG
>CAYNFT010000003.1:0-43553 GCA_964396535.1 uncultured Dehalococcoidales bacterium
GCCAGTAGAACTTCTTGAACTGCTCCTGGGACATAAAAATATCAATGCCTTTGTGAAGAGGCATAAATACCCTGTTAACACCGGTTGTTTTTCTGACCGAAGTTGCCTGCTCAATCATCGATGGCACTATTTTGTCTACGGCGGCCATCAGTTTATCTGGGTTCTTATATATATCAAGCATTACGCCGCGGGTGCCTCTCATAAAATCACCTATATAATCGAATGGTGCATAGCTTGTGGTAACAAATTGCCGGGGAAAACCCATAGCCTCCATTTCACCGATAAATTCATAGGCTTTGGACATCATTTTCCGGGCTTCCCGGCCGGCATTTATCAATCCCTCCAGAGCGTCGGCTACTTCAGGAATTCCGAAAGGCGTAACATAAACTGCCGCCATAGTGTACCATGCCCTGCTAAGGTGGCGTAGCCGTTTCAGCGGCTCCAGCAGTCCCCAGGTGCGGGGAATAAATCGGCGTAGCAGGAAATCCGAAGGGTCGGAAAGAAAGTCGTCATACTCCTCGGCCTTCATATACTCATCTTCAACGAACTGGTAGGTGGCATTGGGTTTTCCCCCGTGCCCGGGCCATACCAGTTGTTTGTAGTCCAGTATTTCGAGCGTCGGTGCCCATGCCAGAAGCAGGAATGTATCGGACAGAGCATCCGGCTGAAAGTCCAGCATAAACTTTCTCACCGCTGCTGCGAGCTTATCATAGTCGTGCATCGCCTCTTCAAAGCTCAATCCAGCATATGCCACCGGGAAAAAGGTAACGTAAGGCGCAAATGGGACCCGGTCCGGCTGCTTCAACTGGATAGCGTCCTGAATCCTCTGATTTCTTTCCTTATACAGTTCCTCGGGTGTCTTTTCCATTTCTATTCACTCTCCATTTACTGCTTGGCAAGCGATACCGCCGCCATAGCATCTTTATCGTAAGAATCGGCACCCCGCACTCCCTTGGCAATTTCCTTGATTCGTTTTTCCAGCAAAGAGACGTTATTGGCAGCAGTATCCTCATCCGGGTTCACTAACACTATTGCCAGGAAATAACCATCCTTATCCAGTCCTGCTCCCGTGGCAAACGCCTGGTAAGGTTGCAGCAATTTCGTATCCTCGATTGCTTCCTCGATATGCTGCCTTGCTTCGGGGTTGTAAGGAATATCAGGGTTCTCAGCTTATCTCGCTTGATAGCTTCAATGAAGAATCGAGCCTGGTCATAAAAGGCCTGGTTGTCGAAATCATCAGAGTTTATTGACTTCGATATGGAACTGAGGAACTGCTCAAATTTCTCTTTGTCCGTTAATCCTTTAGTATTATCACCGTATTTACTCAGTCCATGCACTGCCTTATCAACATTTAGTCCAACGAGCACATCGAGTTGGATATCAGGATTATTTTTCAGTGAACTGTAAAGCTCCCGTATTCCGGAGAAGTAGAAAAAGCCGACCAGAAACTTCAGTTCTTTACTGTGCCCAATCAGCTCAGCAATTCTGTCCTTTAGTTTCTTATTGCTCTCGTTAGTGATAAATGTTGTATCCACCATAATATTTAAAAGGAATTTTTACCTTTATCCTACTATCTGTTACCATAATATTCAACTGTGGGTATCTATTTTCATGAATCAGGTCACAGTTCGTCATTTCGTTCAATTAATTTAACGAATCTAGGCTTCGCACCTTTGCTGACAAATTTCCGTTCTTCAAGTTTCACTGATATAATACCGGTTATGTTCCCATGCGTAATATGACGATAACTAATGGGATATTCCACCTATCTGTGACTTCCTGGGTTTTGGGTTTTGTTTATCATCTATGTCGTATATTATCTTTCGTCATCTTTATTCGGGTGATATTGTCTTGGTTCGCAGTCAGTCGTTATAGTATGGTGGTTGCTTTCCTTAATGATGTGAGCGAGCCAATCCTATCCCCATTAAGAAGAGCGGTACCCAGGAAGACGCAGTTCATAACGACGTTATCTTCTCTTTCAGTTATTGCTTGCGTGGGCATTGGTAATTCTCTATAATTCGCAACAAATGGACAACGAGAAAAACAAGAAAAAAGAGTGGTTCTTCTCAATTGCGATGCTAGCAGTCATGATCATTGGAGCGGGCTTCAGCGCGTGGCAGGCGTGGGAGGCGAAAGAGTCTCGAGATGCCGCTCAGCAGTCTGAGCAACGCATTTATGAGCTACAAGTAGGTCTTCATACGCCACGATTAGAGACTAGGCGATTTACGTCGTTCAGCACCAACTTAGCTGACCCACGAGATTTGGAACGCCTTATGACGAATGGAATTTCCCTGCTGAAGGTAGGCACCTCTTGGCGAGATTACGATGGTGTTGACAACAAACTATACGGTTGGCTAGTCATTCTTAACAACGGGGAAGGACCTACAAAGGTGGTGCATGTTGAGAGTTTTCGCTACCTAATTGAAAACTAAAATCGGTGAAGCAGTTCCCTTGTATCCTGACGGTGTCTCGCTACGTCCGGGGCAAGCTATAGGCATCTTTCTTGGTGAAGTAGGTAAATGGTCAATGGAGCCATCAGGACAGATTGTTTGGAGACTGATGACGCTACAGTTTGAAAGCAAGATAACCGCAAACCATGGCAGGCTTATGCCGGAACCCGAGACCCCCACGCCCGAAGAGCTTGAACCACCGCAAGTGTGAGGCGGGGAAATGCGATACCCCGAGGAGAGGGAGCAGGGCTGGCTATGATACGAAAAGAGAGCCTCTGGCATTCGCCAAACGCTACTAAGTACAAAAGCTTGGCTCGTTGCCTGAGGTCGCGATTGGGCATTTTGTTCAATTGATACTTTAATGTTAAAATTCTTTGAATACTTGATGATAGAGCAAGAAGTTGTACTAAAAATATTAAATGGATTACAGAATACGCAAACGGATTGAAAAAACCTCTGGGTTCCCTCTCCAAATGTTTCCAGATGAAGGAGTGTGTGTTCGCGTGTCCGACGCAAGGACAGATGAGCCGAAGAGCCGAAGAACCGATTACTCGTTGAGCGAGTAATCGGAAGAAACGGTGTGCTTGTAACGGGAATCCCTCGCATTGTAAGAGCCGTGACGGATTGTGTAAAGTCGATGACCAGTTGGGAATTGTTTTCACCTCTCGGTCATGCAGAAATAAAACGATTGCTGCCACCAGACGATGCAGAATGTATCGACGAGACCTACGGCTTCAACTTCGTTCTCACTGAACGTGAAAGATTCCGTCCCGTGAGATCCCAGCATAAGGCGATCGCACTCAGGAAGAAAGATATTCCATCCGAGCAGCATGACTTGCGAATGGCAGAGAGACGTTCTTGGGAGACAGTTGACTTCATTTGGGCGTTTGCGTGTTACCATAAAGATCCGAGTGTGACTGCAACTAGGCTGGCTCTATTTGGTCCCCTCTGTGCCAGTATAGCCATCGTTATCTGGGAAGATGATGACATCGCCACCTTTGGAGTTGGAACAGAAGAGTCACTCCAGGGATAAAGCTATGCCCTAGCCGCTGTTTCAACGGCTACTCAATGGATTCTGGATCAGGAAGCAATCGCTTGGTATGGAGCCTACTCGAATAACATACCATCACTCCGCATAGCCAGACGGCTGGGGTTTTCACTGGTCTATCAATCTTTCGGAGCATAAGCAAGACAGGAAAGCTATATACTTATAGATGCAATGAAATTAAAAAGGCACCTTCTCATTATTATCGGTGGTCCGCATTGGCTTGGCAAGACAACCTGTGCATAGTTGATGCGATTCTCCTATGAATAACTCGGATAATATTTCGAAGATATATAACACTATAGTCCATTTTGTCACCTTAGCCGTGACGCTCTCACGAAACTGTACAATGTCAGCATGTATATCAACGTGTTTTAACACTCATGAGTCCATGTTAAACAACCGTGTTATGATTACGTTATGAATATGGGTAGCGAAGAGAAAGCTGGGGATATTAGTGTTAATTCAATTTAATATCTTGCCAACGATTTCCTAAACGCTTAGTCTTTTCCATATGTTATCAGGTAATATCTTGAAATCTGGGACCCAGGTGAAGGGCATGGAACAGAACCGGCTCATCGATTACCCTCAGGTTAAGAGGGCAATGTAATAACCCCTTGGGAATAAAAACGACAGTAGCAGAGGTGATGGTATGCTTCTCCAGTTCTTCGCCCATCCATAAATCTATTTCTGCTTTAAAAGAATCGAATACATCTGGTAATTTGGCGCCCAAAAAAAATAAGGAACTCATCTACATCGTGGGTATGGGGAATCGTCTCCAGACGGTACGGTTTGATAAACACTTGCCATCCTATTGAGGCACTAGCTCCAGGTATCTGGCTTTCTCCTCTGAAATAAGCCTGGGGACCTGCTATTTCGGGTATTGGAGGGTGACTCTTAAAAGACGTGAAATCGGGTCCCCTAACAGGACCACGGTCATCTGTTAGAAAATACTTCCCGTATTTTGTCTCAGACATCTCTTTTTTCTCCTTGTTTAACCATAATTCGTTCTTTTTTGCCATTTTCCTTACCGTATGCTAACTCTTATCGTAGTCCAGTCCCCATTTTTCGAACGTCCTTTTGTAGTGTTCCGGTTGGGGGAAATTGGGCATCATAATCATATTGGAGGTCGTATAAAAGCCCAGCCGTCCCTCATTCTGCTTGAGATTTGAGATTAGTCCATCCATTTTGTTTGCCGGTATTGAGAACATCATCTCCCCCTCATCACCAAGTGCTCGCTCGTACTCTCCGGGATCAGGCAGGACAATCCAGTACTGCCCGGTGCGAATCGGGTTGACGACGGCGTAAGCACAGGAAGGAGGAAAGAAATGTGAGTTTATTTGTTCTATATCTTCCTGCGGCATTGACAGGAGCAGACTTCTCAGTTGAGAGGTATTGGGATACATCAGGACGATGTCCGGAATATAAGTAGCTGACTTAAGTGGTGCAGTGAGGATACCAATGTATTTACCCGGCTCGAAACTATCATAAGCCATAGCTTGACCTGGCTGCATATTCGGTCTCTCCGGCCTTTCATCCAGCCCGTATGCTGTAACGGGGGCCGGGCACCAGTTGTCCTCTTTCAGCATTGCTACGGTTTTTCTTTCTCGCCGTGACAGTGCAAATGCCTGGCATTGCGCGTAATGATAGCCCTTGTCTTTCTTCGGTCTGAAGGCTCCTTCCGGTATATCGGCTTCCTTTTCAATCATCTTCACGGCAAGAGGCGATGTCCTTAGCATCAGTAACTTCTCAAGAGTTTCCCCATAATCGTTGTATTGTTTTATTGTCGTCATATTCTTTTCCTTTCGACTATATTTGTGTTTATTACCTTATGTAAAATAAACCTTTTTAATATGGCACATTAACCTGCCCCCCTTAGACGATACTAGTTATAATCTCATAAAAGGGGGGATTAAGATAGCCAGGGGGGTCAGGTCACTAGCCGGAAAATAGGAGTCACGGAGCAGACCTATTACCATTGGTGCAATGAGTGTCGTGGCATTTACTCAATTCCGCAGTCCTTCGAAAAACTAATGGCTAGCTCGTTGTTCCTGATACCTTACAAAATGTGCAAGAGCTCCTATGGCTCGCTCTAGGGTTGAGTAAACAGGGACACCATGTGCTAGATAGTAGTCACGTAGGCTGCGTCGGTCGGCTTCGAATTCTATCGTCTCAATGCCATTTACTTCTTCATGCAGTACCACGATAAAAGGTTTGCCAAACTTTTCCTTTACCATAAGCGGTATTTCTCTTAATCCCTGCCGCTCTTCCCCAGTGGTCCGAGCTGCACCAAAGGCAAGGCCCGATCCCCTAGCTGACAGAAATATCCGCCTTAAAATTATGACATCTATTTGTTCACTGGCAGCTACGGCTTCAAGAACTGACGTCAAGACTTGGTTAGATGGTGAGGGGTTAGCTACATCGACCGGGTTCTTGACACTGGACCCCACCGGGGGGAGAAGAGACTTGAGTTTTTCTTGGGTTTCCTGTGAAAGTAGAGGCACATCAAGTCCCCAACGCTGGCATGCGTCGGAACCAACAACGGTACCTCCACCGCCACCGCTCACTAATGCCACCCGTGGGCCGCAGTTAGTCGGGAGGTGAAGAAAGGCAAGGGTAGTATCAATAAAGTCTTCCATGCTGTTTACCCTGATAGCGCCAGTTTGTCTAAAAAAGGCGTTCCAAGTTGTTTCCTCACCCCCAAGCGAACCGGTATGAGAACTAGCAGCCCTCCTTCCCAATGGAGTCAGTCCAGCCTTCCAAAGTATTATGGGTTTGTTTCTTGAGACTGTGCGGGCAACTTTAAGAAAACGCCGCCCTTGTTTAACCCCTTCGATATAAGCCAGAATAATCTTTGTGTCAGCATCCTCAGCCAGATATTCCAGAAAATCAACCTCATTCAGGTTACAGGCATTTCCATAACTGATTGCCTTGCTGAACCGGATGCCGCAGCCCATAGATTGCATAACTGTCATTTCGGCAAATTGCCCACTTTGAGCGATTAGTCCCACAACCCCGGTTTCTCTAGGAAAACTGGAGCCAGGTACAATCGAAACCCCTCCAGCCGGGCAGTAAACCCCGAAACAATTTGGTCCAATGATTCGGACACCACCCTTAGCTGCAATTTTTACCAGCTCTTGTTCAAGCTGATGCCCTTCTTCATCCAATTCACTGAAACCAGCGCTGAGCACCTGCACCGCTTTTATTCCCTTTACCAAACAGTCCTCCATAACGCTGGCTACCGCACGGGCAGGCACGCAAATAATTGCTAAGTCCACGTCACTTGGTATTTCTCTAATACTCGGGTACGCCCTTAGACCGGAGACCTCTCCCCCACGAGGATTAACGGGGTAGAGGCTGCCTTTGTACCCGAAATTAAGAAGAGTTCTTAGCTGACTGCTCCCAAATCCACGCCCATCAGCCGAAACACCCACTATAGCAATTGACTTTGGATAAAAAAACGCGTTAAGCTCTGCCATTTTCGCTTGCTCCTTCTATTTAGTACCTCGCTCGTTATAGCCTTAATGGTATCAGTTCTTTCAATCACCCGCAAACATTTTTGCCAACGAATTTTTAGCATCTAAATAGACAGGAAAGTACTACAGGTCACAGAATGAAGCTAGAAAACAAAAAGCTACTTAACAATTGAGCATTATTTGCATAACTAACCAATCACCTACCCACGTTTAAAGTCGTTATATATACCGACCAAACTCGACTCAATTATAAACCGAAAGCCTCCAAGCTTGACGTTGCCAGCGGTAGTTACTACAATAGCGTAGATATTGCCGGGGTGGCGGAATTGGCAGACGCAGCGGACTTAAAATCCGCCGGAGTAATCCTTGTGGGTTCGAGTCCCACCCTCGGCACCAATTTTCGAGAATAAACATGCTCTACCTGATAATTATATTGGCTTACGTTGTGGGCTCTATCCCCACCGCCTATGTCGCCGGGCGTATGCTTAAAGGCAGGGATATACGGCAGATGGGTGATGGCAACGTGGGTGCTCGCAACGCCTTTCACCAGTTGGGACACAAGACAGGGATAGGCATATTCTGCATTGACGCTACCAAAGGGGCACTGCCTATTCTTATTGCCCAGGCAGTCAGCATCCCTCAGCTAGCCATCCTGAGCATCGGCGTAGCGGCGGTTGTCGGTCACAACTGGCCGGTTTTCCTCGGCTTTAAGGGTGGGCGGGGAGAATCAACAACCATCGGGGTACTGCTGACGGTAGTAACTCAGCCGATGTTAATCGTGGCCGGGCCGGCACTGGCCGTACTGGCTACTAAGAAAAATGTCACCCTAGCAAGTGTCTTCCTGTTTGTCCCGCTACCGCTGGTATGCTGGTTGATGGGATTTACTGGAACGCTTTTAACCTACAGTATAGGCCTGCCCTGCCTGGTAGGCTTCACCCATTTCCTCAGGACAAGACGGATAGCGATGCGTCAAGCTTAGGTATGAACTGGGCGCAGATGACGCCTTGCAGTGACGCATCAGTTAGATTTCACTTGCCGTCGAGCTCGTAGAGCTTCTCTACAACGAACTGGACGTATCTGTGGCACTTTTCTTCGCCCATGCCCGACTCGAAAAAATGGCGAGCCGCTTGAGGGTCAGAGAAATCAACCCCAAGAAGGTCCTGACAGATAATAGTGCCGAACTTTTCGGCGAAGCTCCGGACTAATTCACCTGTTTTGCTTCCGGCGTCCCGTTTTGCCTGATTTGCCTTCTCTTTATCAGCCAGATTGCAGCGGTGGCGCAGTCCCAGACATACTGCTGAAGCAGATACAGCCCCGCATGGAGCTTTTTGATAGCCAGCTATGCCTCCGAAAAAGGTAGTACCGGCCCAGAGCAGGTCTTCATTCTCCAGTCCGTAGGCTTCCCACATAACTTGCAGGACGCTTGGCCCTCAGTGGTATCCCGTGTGCATATATTTCGAGGCACGCTCCTTAGCTTCCTGAAGTGTCAACTTTGGTGTCATGCTTTTTCCCTTCCGTATCAATCCTCAGAAACTGAAGTCATTCACTAACCTATCCCCCTGAGGCAGAGTTCGTCTCAGAATCTCAGCCCGTTCCTGAGATAGGCTATTGTAACAGGTTTCAACTGGCGTTGACCAGTCACACCAGCCGAAGTAACAGAAGGTTTGCTTAGTACGTTTAATAGAGATTATACTATTACCAAGGTGTTACCATAACTACGATAAGGCAGCGGTCAAGCATATCGCCTTCTTCAGAGTGGGAAGAGATTTAAACCGTTAGATGAAGCGATTTTACAGCTTAAAATCAGGAAAGAACGTCTAATGTCTAAGGTAGTCTTAATCAATCCTGTTCAGTCCACTGCATACTCACAACCCCCGGTGGGGCTAGCTTTACTGGCGGCTGTCTTGGAGAGAGAGGGTTACACGGTAGCTGTGCTGGAGGCTAACGCAATGAAACTCCAGCCGGAGGATATGGTTCCGCTGGTAGCTGATGCTGATGTCATCGGGCTTACAGCGATGACCCCAACTATAAATACTGCAATAGACGCTGCCCGCTATCTGAAGAGGGCTTACCCCGATTTACCCGTAGTCCTTGGCGGTGCCCATGCCACTCTACTCCCTGAAGAAACGCTAACTATGGCCCCTGAGATAGACATAATAGTCAGAGGAGAGGGAGAGCAAGCCATCATTGACTTAGTTTCCGCTCTGACGAATAAGAAACCCGTAGACAATATCCCAGGTATCAGCTTTAGACAGAATGGTAAAGTCATCAGCAATCCGGTAAACCCTGAGAGTATTGATTTGGATTCTCTACCTTTCCTTGCCTACCACCTGCTTCCCTGGCGAAGTTATAGACCACATCCACCTCATGGTCGAGCGCTTCCCTTTGCTGCCATCATAACCAGCCGGGGATGTCCCTATCGGTGCAGCTATTGTTCTAAACCTATCTTCGGCAATAAATTTAGAGGTCAAAGCCCGGAAAGGGTGGTTGATGAGGTCGCCTACCTTAAGAGAGATTTCAGCATCAAGGAATTTGCCTTTTATGATGACGTCTTCACACTAAACAAAAAGAGAGCCTACGCTATCGCCGCTGAGATACTTAAGAGGGAACTGAAGATACTCTGGACGTGCGAGACAAGAGTCAATCTGGTAGATAAGGATTTATTGCGCCATCTGAAGCAAGCCGGCTGTTACTCAATCGCTTACGGCATAGAATCAGGCTCACAGGAGATACTGAATACCCTGGACAAAGATACCAGCCTTGAGCAAGCTGAGGAAGCAGTTCGCTTCAGTCGAGAGGCTGGCCTGCAAACTATAGGTTACTTTATGATTGGCTCTCCCGGAGAATCCCCTGAGAGTATCCGGCAGACAATCGAGTTTGCCAAGAAACTAAAACTTGATTTTGCCCAGTTTTCTGTTACCACCCCCTTCCCCGGAACTAAACTCTACGACCTATATTTAGACAGTAGAAAGGATGATAATATTCCCTGGGGAAATTTTACGTATGCCGGTTCTGCTGCGGATATAACCCCCGTATTCGAAAGCAGCCTGCTTAGCAGAGATGAAATTAAGTACTGGACAAAGCGAGCCTATAAAGAATTCTATCTGCGTCCATCATATCCGTGGCAACGAGTTCGGCGTACAACCTCTATTGGAGACTTAAAAGTTGGCATTAAGGGCTTATCTATGCTCTTAGGAAATCTGAGGAAAGAGTGAGAATGAATATCCTCTTTGTTCACGAAGTTGATTGGCTCAATAAGGTTGTGTTTGATATACACAGCCTTTCAGAGTCCCTCTCACTAATGGGTCATAAGGTTTTTGCTATCGATTATGAGGATACCTGGGGTCGAAAAAGCCTTCTTGACCTTGGAAGCCTGAGGACGAAAGAGATTAGTGAAATTTCCCGAGCCTTTGCCGGTTCATCAGTATGCTTAAGACGCCCCGGTTTTATTAAAATTCCTAGCTTGAGTCGAATATCCGCTGCCTTCACCCATTATTTGGCAATCAAGAAGATTATCAAGGAGAATGGCATTGATGCTGTTGTGCTCTACTCCGTTCCTACCAATGGATTACAGTCTATCCATCTAGCCAGAAAGTTCAACATCCCGGTAGTATTCAGGTCTATAGATATACTGAATCAGCTTGTGCCATACCCGGCATTGCGTCGACTAACTCGATTACTTGAGAAAAGAGTATATTCTAGGGTAGATGCGATCGCCACACTTACCCCCGAGCTGAGCAATTACGCCATCAAGCTGGGTGCTGAGGAAGCCAGGGTGAAATTGCTTCCGATGCCGGTGGATACGAATCTCTTCTATCCATCAACTGACTCGGCTGAACTCCGGCAAAAATGGGGGTTTAATGAAAGAGACCGGATCATCGTTTTTATCGGCACTCTGTTTGAGTTCAGTGGCCTTGACATTGTTATCAGCCATTTCCCTGAGGTAGTAAAACAGGTTCCAGAAGCGAAGCTATTGGTCGTGGGCGACGGACCCCAGCGCGCCGAGCTGGAGGAGGCCATCAACAGGCTGGGCCTGCAGCAGGAGGTCACAATAACCGGATTCCAGCCCTACGAGACAATGCCCCACTATATAAATCTGGCTACTATTTGTGTAAATTCTTTCCAGATTACAGATGCCACAAGAGACATCTTCCCCGGTAAGATAGTTCAGTATCTGGCTTGCGGCAAGCCAGTAATAGCTACAGCACTATCGGGAATGAAAGCTGTAATCGCAGGTGAGGGTCAAGGGGTGGTATACGTCCCCAGTGTCTACGAGATGAATGATGAGATAACGCGTTTGTTGGAATCGGATGACTATAGAGTACAGCTAGGACAGGCTGGCCTGCGCTACGTGACCTCGATGCATAGTTACACCAAGATATCTAAAGAATTCGAGGATATTCTGGAAAAAGCTATAGAGGATAAGAAACGGGGGGTAATGACAAAGTCACCATAAGCAGTTAATGAGGGTAAGCGTACCTCCCATTTATCCGCCGTCTAAGCAGATTCACTCTATCCCCAGGGATAGCCATTTTCTTCAGCTCGCGAATCATTCTATGTACTCAAAGATTTTTACCCCTGGCACTTCCCGCCCATCTGGTAGATTTACCATACTATCCGAGCTATGAATCAATTTGTAGTGTTCCAGCGCTTCTAAGGGCACCGGGCTGAGCATTGGGTTCATGCTGACTATCCTATAATTAGCTGATTCCTGGCCCGAGAGATAGGCTTCTGCTTCCTCGTAACTGTTAAATTGTTCGGCACCGGTGATTAGCTTATAGATATTACCTTTCTCATCCGCACTTTCCTGGTAGGAGATTACCATTGTGCTTTCGGGGATTACTGCCTCACCGTCGAAGCTATACATCCTGACAGCTAATGAACGGTAGTATTCAGGATAGAAAAAGGGCATTAATACCCAATTATTTTCCTGTGGCACAAGGTAGAGGTCGAAATATTCAGTTGATTCCCCTCCCGCCCAGGCAGCAACTGCCCAGAATTTACCGGAGGCTGTAATTGGATTGACGTAGGCTGTATCGATATCAATAATGATATAAGCTGAGCCCAGTTCCTGTGCTATTTCATTAGCTGACTTTTCATCCTGTGAAGTAAAGAAGGAAGCTACACTACCCACAGCCCACGGGTCCTGGCTGGGATTAGCGTTGGGTATACGGTGAGCAATGCGGGTAATCCAGTACCCGTAATCCCACCATGCCAGCACCCCATAAGCAGATTTGGGATAGGGATAGCTTCGCTCCAGATGATAATAGAAGTCGGGATCTTCAGAGGGGGTTGGGTAAACTGTCTTTAGCGTGGATAGGCTCACATACTTGTGGCCTTCCTCCAGATGATAATAGTAATCGGGATCGCCAAAAGGCTCAGGGCTATTTTCCTTCAACCAGGAGAGGGAACTGCACCAGGCGTCACTGGGAGCGAAGCGTGCCTGACTGGCAGTAGCAACCGCTGGTTGAATGTTCCAGAAGAAGACAACCAAAAATATAACAAGTACCACTAAAGCCATAACCGCATGGTTTACGGTAATAGTGAAACCACTCCCTTTCGGTCTTGCCTTCCTGCTACTCGTTCCTTTGACAACTTGCGTAGCCTTGGCAGTCAATTCCCTGAAACCGGCCAGCTCAAGAACCCTCAATGAAAGGTATCCAGTAAGCAGGGCTATATTAACAGCAAAGTAGTAGCCGAAGCGGCGTTGCCCGAGTATAGCTGCCAGCATTATCAGACTCCACACTATTAGAAGAGTTTTTTCAGCATTGCCTTGCTTTATGACTAGGTAGATTAGTATGCCGAGAGAGATGAAGCTAAGGAAAAAGCCGGTGGTAAAATTACCCCAGGCAACACTAAAAGGATTACCATACATAGAACTGATTAGGGGCTGCATTTCGATGGTGGTAAGCTGAGTGCCTGCTGGAGCGAAAACACGAAATGCACTTAGCATTGAACTGAGGAGAAAGGGGTTAATGAGATAGAAGAGTCCCCACCCAACCAGTCCCAGCCCGAGCAGAGCCAAAGGGTAATAGACTGGTTTTATCTTCTTGCGCACCACTAACCAGGAGACACTGCTCGAGACCAGCGGGATAAGCAGAGCGATAATAAACGAAGTAAGGTAAAGCATGCTATCGAAAATCGTTAGAGACATAATCAGGGCAACAGAGAAGAAGATACAACCAACAAAACAGAGATAGCCAGTAGATTTTTGCCTTAGATGGTCAATATTGAACTGGACTACAAAATAGACGGCGATTATGAAAACGAAAAGAAGCGCTCCCATCCAGGTGAAGAAGTAGAGCCCCAGAAAAATACCGGCAAGTAGACTATAAATAAATGGTTTTCTAATAGCTGCCCAATCCCGACGTTTAAGGTGGCTGAAGGCCAACCGTCTTTGACTGGCTGATTTGATAGCCAGGATAAAGAACAGCATAGCTGTAGTAGTTAACAGCGTCTCGGCAATGTGGTAGTCGGTAAAGCCCAATATCGACCGTCCCAGAAATTCACCAGGCAATATAGCTAAGAGACCAGCCGAGAGTATTCCAGCCCAGCGACCAAATAGCTCTTTGCCAATGAAGTAAACAGGGATAACAACTAGAGCCCCCATAACTGCTGGCAAATAGACACTGACCACATCAATCGTGTTCTGGGTTGGTGAACCCAGACCGATAATCCAGCTAAGGCTGGCGAGGAGCCAATGAAACAGGTTGAAGCCGCCGGCACTAGCACCACCAGGGAAAATCAGGTAGGGGTCAAAGGTTGATAAGTGTGGGAAGTTATGAACAAGAGCGTCTACTTGGCGGATGTGATAGTAAGCATCAGCACTGGTAAACTTTATCCCCTCAGCACTAAAGACCTGGTCATAAGGGAAGTAGATTCGAATGAATAGGGCAACGCCAAAGAACAGAGCCAGTACTATGGCAGCAATTAATTTTGGACTTACTTTGCTCAAGCTCACTTTCTCTGTTCCTGAATTAGAGCGCAGTTGATCTGGTCATACTACCTTCTCAGTGTGTTGGAAACACTATTGTATCTATTAGGCTAAGTATTACACAGTGGTCGATTCTTTTCAAGGGGCTGACTATGCTAAAGAAGACAGGGTGAAACTGCTGCTTATACCAGTAGATACAAATATATTTCACTAATCAACCGAAGCAAGGCAGCAGTTGAAACAGGCCGGCTTGGACTACGTGACCCAGATTCACAGCTATGATAAAATACCTTATCAGCTTAAAACAATATTAAAATAAGCCATAGAGGAGAAGCAAAATGGAAGAGTATCTAAACGGGTATAAAGGTAAGAATGTCATCATCACCGGTGGGGCAGGCTGTATCGGCTCAAACCTAGCTAAGGCTCTGATCAAAGCTGGGGTTGATAAGATTACCATTCTTGATGACCTCTCCGCCGCAGCGAGGTGGAATGTGCCGGATGACCCGAGTATCCTTTTTGTTCAAGGGAGCATACTGAATGATGAAGCCTTGAAAAGGGTATTCTCAAGACAGGTCGACTATGTATTTCACCTGGCTGCTCATTTCGCCAACCAGAACTCGGTAGACAATCCAGAGACCGACCTTCTGGTCAATGGCCAGGGTACTATCAAAGTGCTGCAATATTCTCACCTTGCCAAGGTAGAAAGGGTCGTTTTCGCCTCATCAGGATGTTCTGTCTACGGTAGTTCGGCCCCCCTGCCACTTAAAGAAGACTTTGTTTCACTTCACCTTGATACGCCGTACCAGATTACCAAGCTTTTGGGAGAACTCTATTGCAACTTCTTCTATAACCACTATGGCTTACCCATAGCCATAGCCCGCTACTTCAATGTATACGGACCTGGTGAAATACCCGGAGCCTATCGTAATGTGATTCCGAACTTTATCTGGGCGGCTCTCCATAATAAGCCGCTTGTTATTACCGGCACCGGCGAAGAGACACGGGACTTCACTTTTGTTGAAGATATCGTTGACGGTACACTGAGGCTGGGAATTTTAGACGGGACGGTCGGTGAGGCCTTTAATTTGGCTTCGGAGAAAGAGACGAAGATTACCGACATAGCCAATATCATCAACGAGGTTACGGGAAACCCTGGCGGAGTCAGTTTCGGGGAGAGAAGGGATTGGGATAAAATTACCCGCCGGCGGGCTTCTATTGAAAAAGCGAATAAAGTTATCGGTTATGCTCCTAAGATGCAGATAAAGGATGGTATCAAGCGTGTCTGTGACTGGATTAAGGAAAACAGAAACAAGATAGAGACCAGCGCCAAGTTTTAATATTGAATGGGGGAATCAGTAATGTCAGATAAGCTCAAGGTAGGTATAGTCGGTTGTGGGACTATTGCTAATATCCGTCACATTCCGGCATTCATAAAATTAAACAACGAAGTTACAGTTCAGGCAGTCTGTGATAAAAACGAAAGCCTGGCACGGGTAACCTCACAAAAATATCAGGTTCCCAGGGCATATTCCGACCTCTCGCAGATGCTCTCAAAAGAGAAGCTGGATATTATTGATATTTGCACCCCACCGCAAATCCACACCCCGCTTACCATCGACGCTTTGGAAAACGGTTGTCACGTTATTCTCGAAAAGCCCATGGCGCTGAAAACCACCGATTGTGACGAGATGGTAAACGCCGCCCGGAAGAATAATTTAAAGCTATGCGTAATTCACAATCAGCTTTTTTACCCCCCGGTCGTTGAAGCCAGGAGGCTGGTGGCTAAGGGTGCCATCGGTGATTTTATTGGCATGAGGATATTTATGTCCGACCCTCGCGATGAGATGATAATGCGGGAAGACTACTGGATTCACAAGTTGCCGGGAGGCGTTATCGGCGAGACGGGACCTCACCCTGTTTACAAATCGATTGCCTTCATCGGCAACATTATAAACGCAGATATTTTCGCCAGCTGCCGTCTGGAACATCCCTGGGCGCCGTTTGACGAATTCCGGATAGAGCTGGAGGGGGAGAAAGGCTACAGTTCCATCGTTATCTCCTACAGCAGCAACCGTCGTGCCTCTACCGTTGACCTTCTGGGTACGGAAGGCTCTCTGCATCTGGATCTGCTGAGTATGCTGCTGTTTCGCCAGGGGAGAAACGAGTCGATGGCACCCGCCTCGTTAGCCCGCCATGCCCTCGGTACTGCCTGCCGGATTACAGGTGGTGTTATCGGGAATGCCATCAAGGTATTAACCGGCAGGGGTGAATTTTACGGCCATGACACCATCATCAGCCACTTCATCGATAGCGTCCTCAATGATAGCAAGCCCCCTATCACCGGTGAAGAAGGCCGGGAGACGACCCGGGTTCTAGAGATGGTGGTAGCAAAATTGCAGGAGGGATAATTTGTTCGAGACAATTGGACGAACAGGCTACCAATTCCTACCCGAGAAAGCCAAGGATTATGTTAAGAAAATACGCAATAATAATATTAAGGCAAAAAGAGTTGCCCTTCCATATTTAATAGAAGATCAGTTCAAGAGTATATTAATTGATAAACTAGGATTAAAATCAGGCGATACTATCTTTATTCATAGTTCTCTTAGCGCGCTCAAGTTAGGCTTTCAACCTCTTCAAATGCTAAATATCATCAAGCAAATAATTGGTGAGGAAGGAACCATGCTTGTTCCCACATACCCTAAGCAACCATCTTATCAGTTTCTATTAAGTGGGGAGAGCTTCGATGTCAGAAACACTCCCTCATATACTGGTGCGTTCACCGAACTATTGAGAACGCAACCACAGGCAATAAGAAGCCTTCATCCCACTAAATCGGTCTGTGCTTTAGGCCCCTTAGCCCGAGCCCTTACAGAATCTCACCAAAATTCACCTTATCCCTATGATGAGTGTAGCCCTTACTATAAAATCACGCATTATCATGGTGTTATTATCGGATTAGGTGTTACCACGCACTATTTATCCTTTGTTCATTGCATCGATGACGCATTAAAAGAAGAATTTCCGGTGATGCCTTATCATAAGAAATGCTTTAAAGCTAAGTGCCTTAATTATGATGGGGAATTAGAAATTGTCGAGACATACGGACATAACATGCATAAGATGAATCATAATGTTCCTAAATATATCACTAAATACATTTCAGAAAAAGCATGCCAGCAATTAAAATTACAGGGCAGAGATTTCTTCAGGGCTGATGCCAGCCAATTATTTAATGAGATGCTTGAATTAGCCAAGAGGAATATTACAATCTATCCCAGGATATCCTATAAATCGAAGAGATTGATATGAAATTGGGTTTAGTGCTTACCAATGACTGGGAATTGTATGGTGATGGATCAGGTGATTACTTCGAGCTTCAGCATAAGCCGTTGGAATCATTATTAGATGTCATAGATAGTCAGGGTGCCAAGATTACTATCATGGCAGAGGTGGGGCAGCAATGGGCACACCAGAAAATCAGCGAGCAAGAACCTTGGGCTCGCGAAATCACTGGTAGTTGGGAAGCTATTCTTAAAAAAGCTGTTAAAAGGAAAGCTGATGTTCAGCTTCACCTCCATCCCCAATGGTTAAATGCTCACTATGAGCACGGGAGGTGGCATGTTGATTTCAGTCAGTGGGCTATTTCAAGCCTGCCGGAGAATACTGTGGAAGAGGTCTTGAAACGAGGTAAACGCTATCTTGATGGTTTATTGCAGACAGTTGACCCAGGCTATAAGTGTATTGCTTTTAGAGCTGGTGATTATCAAATTGAACCATCTGCGGCAGTTATCCGTGGTTTGTTAGGCGCGGGAATAATCTGTGACTCTTCGGTAACAAAAGGCATGTATGTCCCACCATACTATGACTTCAGAGATGCTCATTCGAATTTCTTGCCCTGGGTTGCTTCCGATAAAGATATTAAATACAGTAGTCACGAGAAGAAGGGACTACTTGAGATACCCATTTCCTCTTACGAGACCATTACTTCACTCGTCTTGCGGGAATTATTTCCGCAACTATCAAACTTGCTTAGTTTCCGCGTAAGAATCAACAAGCAAGACCGTGAATGGCTGGCTCGAAATAACAGAGAGAAGTTAAAAAGGTATCCGCTTCTTAAACGCCCCTTTATGACTAAGAACATAAAGTCATTCAAATGGTTGTCGTCGATATTAATTTCTAAGGGCAGTGTTCAGCTAGATTATGACAAACTTCCGCCGAATGTTTTTGTTAAATGTCTGCAAAAGGTTATTGATAGCGATGAAGCTAAAAGATGGGTTGAAAGACCGGTAGTAATTCCGGTGGTGGCCTCGGGTCATGTTAAAGCAATGTGTGATTGTAATAATATTGTGCGTATTATAAAAGAAATCAAACATAGTCTGGGAGATAAGGTTGTTTTTTGGACGTTGAGCGAAGCAGTAGAATCATGGATAAAGGAGATAACATAGATTTGTTTTAACGCCGGTGACGTTGATTACGGCCACAATACCATAATCAAAGGTTTCATCGACAGTGTAGTAAACGGCGGGGAGCCGCCAATAACCGGAGAGGATGGACGAGAAGCAACGAGGGTGCTGGAGATGGTTGTCGAGAAACTAAAACTTAAGTACGATAATTTTCAAAAGTCTGAATAGAGGTCGTCCAGATATGTCGGGGAAAAACGTAAAACAGATGATACAGGAGCAAAAAGAATCTGTTCAGCAGTATTGGGACAACGAACCATGTGGAACAAGCAATATCGCTTATCCTGAGGGATCGCTGGAGTACTTCGAAGCAATAGCCGATAATCGGTATAATCTGGAGCCTTTTATTGCCAGTTATGCCCGGTTTAATGAATGGGCAGGTAAGAAAGTACTTGAGGTCGGTTGTGGTGTCGGCACGGATCTTCTGCAGTTTGCCAGAGCCGGGGCACACGTGTTAGGGGTTGAATTATCGTCAAAATCGGCCTTCCTAGCTAAATTAAAATTAAGCGTATATGACTGCCAGGGTGAAACCATGGTGACGGACGCTGAGAATCTTCCGCTCAAGAATAATGAGGTTGATTTTACTTTTTCATGGGGCGTTCTCCATCATACACCAAATCCAGAAAAAGCCATCAGTGAGATTTACAGGGTAACCAAACCGGGTGGTAGTATCTGTATTATGCTTTATAACAGACAATCGCTGGTTGCCCTGCAGATGTATGTTTTATTCGGGCTACTCCGTTTCAGACCATTTCGAAGTTTGAAAGACATACTGGCCAATCACCATGAAAGCCCCGGCACGAAAGCTTATACCGTGACTGAAGTGAGCCGGATGTTTTCTGTATTCAAAGAACTGGAGATTGGTGCCCGTCTTACTCCCTATGACCTTCGCTATACAAGGGATAAATTTCTTCCCCGATGGTTAGGCAAAATTATCCCCGGACGCTTCGGCTGGTTTATTATAATCCGGGGACGAAAACCGTAAGGAGATATTTTTATAAATGGCTGGAATCTGTGGTATCATTGGAATCAATAATGAAAGCCTGGTGAGAGGAATGCTATCCCTCATCGAGCATCGAGGTGGAGAAAAAGACATCTATGCCGATGACGATGTAACCATAGCAATAATTCGCCGAAGCAATGAGGCTAAGGTATATGATAATGGCAGGTTTTGCATTACTGCGGACGCAGACATCTATGCTATTGGCGACGACTTAATGAATGCCCCATCGGATGTTACTAATCATATAGCGCGCACTACCTCGGTTGAAGATACCGTTAGAAACCTCCGGGGTAGTTTCGCCCTAGCGATAATTGAGAAGGAAACCGCCCCAAAGAGATTAACCTTGGCACGCGATATATTCGGCACAAGGTCCATATATTACTATATAACCGACCACGCTCTCTTCTTTGCCTCTGAAATGAAGTGTTTCTTGGCCATTCCGGATTTCAAGCCCGAAGTAAATGTAAATGCACTGTACTATTACCTATCCGGCGGCTATACACCGAATAGAGATACCCTGCTCAGCGATATTTATAAAGTAATGCCGGGAGAAATCGTGCAATTCGAAGATGGGAAGCTCGACCGGAAAAGATACTGGACACCCGTCGCTGCTGATTCCGGACCGGATGACCTCGATTACTGGGCGCAGGCTTTCTGGGAAAACCTGCAAACCACTACCAGAGAGATGCTGCCGCCGGGTGATACCGAGGTGGGGATAATGCTGAGCGGGGGACTGGATTCGAGCCTGATCGCAGCCGTCCTGAGGCATGTAGCCAGAACACGCAAGATTACGGGGTTCTCACTCGATTATGGCAATAGCTATGAACTGGAAATAGCGGAAAACCTTGCCAAACGTCTCGACATTGATCAAAAAATTGTAAAGATAGATTTCCAGGCTCTCCGGGAAGACCTACGGAAACTGCAATGGATATACGACGAGCCAATTATAAAGTTTACCTTCATCCCAACCTATCATATTTTCAATATCGCTAAAGATTATGTCGATATATTATTTACCGGGGATGGGGGAGATGAGATGTTTATGGGCTATAGAAACGACTACTGGGAAGACCCGTTTATTATCAAATCGTTTTCCAAACTGGGTTTCCTCAGGAAACCCCTCCTGAAAATAGGTGAAAAAATTACCAGACCCATAGCGAGAAGAAGTTCTGCGGAAATTTTCTCATTGGGTACGGAATTCTTCGCCAGAACTTATGCCAGCCATCCATATTGGCAATACCGGATTGCATCCCGAATCTTTCAGCCATGCCTGCATGAAGAGGAACTGCCGCGGCTTTTTCCTAAAAGCAAGATTCCAAAAGTAACAGACGAAATGGTGAAAGCAATAAATCAAACGGCGCCGCAGATAATGATTGAAAAAATATCGCATGCGCTGATTGACGGTCACCTGCAAGATGACCTGTTACGGCTTGATAAATCAACAGCCGTCACCGGAGTGAATACGAGGAGCCCATTGCTTGATCCTAAATTGTTACCCCTTTCACTGAGAATTCCACCGGGTTTGAAATACCGAAACAAGACGACTAAATACCTGTTTAGATACGTGTCTAAGAAATATGCTCTCCTGCCCGATGAGCTAATTTATCCAAAGATAAAAATAGGGCTCAATGCCCCGGTTATGCAATGGCTCAACGAAGGTACTTTTCAGGATGACTTCAATAACTTAGTGAAAACCAATACCGTTTTGCCGGAGATAAATACGGATTACGTAAAAGGATTCTATCCTCCGAAAACGTATGTCCAGTCTTTGAAGTCTTGGAATCTTGCGGCTTTACTGCTGTGGACAAGAGTGGTTCTTTCCAAAGAGGTACAATGAATGCCCAAAGCTATGAATGGGAGAGGTAGGGTTGTCCTGGTAAGGTCAAATCTGGCTGACCGGGATATCCGGTCTCCCAAAGAAATAAAAAGCCTGCTCCAGGAAGGATATACAGTTACACTACTGAGCTGGGACAGAGAATGCAATACCGATAACGCTGTAAAACCTGAGGACTTCAAGGAGATACGGCTAAGGTGCCGAGCCCCCTGGGGAACCAAAGTCCTGCCCTTTTTATTCATCTGGTGGTGTTTCGTCTTTTTTCGTCTGCTTACGCTGAAGTGGGATGTGGTACACGCCATAAATCTCGATAATGCCATCCCTGCGATAATCGCCGCCAGATTAAAGAGGAAGCGCGTTATCTACGAAATCCTGGATGTCTATGAAGAAGGATTAAGATTGCCCGGGGTTATAAGAGCTATCTCAATGTATATAGATAAGCTGTTCATGCGGTTTGCCGATGCCATAATTGTTGCCGATAAAGCACAGGTCGAGGGTATAGGTGGTATCCCGAATAAGAGGATTGTACCCATCTACGATTCACATCCCGGTTTTTCGGACGAGGTAGATATCGGCTATCATGAAAGTGAGGTTTTTACATTGTTCTATGCCGGGGTACTCCATCGAGAAAAACGGCTGAATCTGGACAAGCTTTTTGCCGCTATTCAGGATATCGATGGAGTCAAGCTAGTTATTGCCGGGTATGGCGACCTTACTGATGAGATCGAAGAACTATCAAGCCGGATGCCCGATAAACTGGAATTCATTGGTAAGATAAGCTACGCTGAAGTAATCGAACTGGGTTTAAAATCCAACCTGTTTTTTAACCTCAGAGACGCTATAGTGCGCACCAACCGCTACACCTGTGGTAGTACGTTATTGAATGCCATGAGTATCGGCAGGCCGATACTGGTCAGTACGGGAACTTCGACGACAACCAAGGTATCCGAGGAGAACTGCGGCCTGGTAGTAGATGCAGACAACCTTGAAGAAATCAAGGAGGCAATAATAAAGCTGAGGGATAACCGCGTATTATGCGAAGAACTTGGCGCAAACGCCAGAAAGGCCTATGAGCAACGGTACAGCTGGAAAATCATGGAGCAGCGCCTTGCGGCCCTTTATGAAGAGATAATGCGCCTACGCTAGCGAGATTCACCGTCGATTAATGAAGTATTAACGGAACAAGATAATGGCAGCAATAGAAATTGTCACTGAGTTTCTTAAAGGAAAGCATACACTGGGCCAGATAATGAACCTGGCTAGATATTCTCTCGGCAAGAAAAAGAGTGTCGTTAACTGGGACCCGATTGATATCTCCATATTCCTTACGTTCAGGTGTAACCTGAGCTGTGATATGTGCCTAACACATTCGACGAAATTCAGTAACCCCTGGGGGCAGAAGTCAACTAAAGATGTTGATTTCGAGCTGTTCGAACAAGTCCTGACACGATATAAAAATGCACTAACGGTGAATATTATCGGGAATGGAGAGCCGCTACTGCACAAAGACTTCTTCAAGATGATAGAATACGCGTCCACGACCATGAAAATGAACGTAAACTCAAGTTCCAATGGGATCTTGGTCGGGCAGTATATCGAGGAAATTATAAATTCACCGTTAAAACACTTCAATATAAGCATAAATGGTCATAACCGTGAAGAGTTCCACCGGATGACGGGAATGCCCCCGGAATTGTTTGATGTGATATCCAATAATACTGCTGAGCTGGTGAAGCGAAAGAGGGAAAAGGGATCTGGGCCAAAAATAGCGGCCACCTTTATTCTAGACCAGTGGAATTACCACTGTCTCGAGGATATTATTTACTTTTCCGATGGTCTGGGGGTAGACCAGATCGCTTTCTTTCAATTCCTCGCTTCCCCGGTAGATGGATTCACGGCTGTGGAGCGATGCCTCTTTGGCGATGATACAGAGGTGCTAGAAACCTTGGCTAGGGTGAATTCTCTGCCCCCAAGGATTAGAAAAAAGGTAACATTACCAGTGCTACTGGACAGGGCAATTGATAATAATAAATATTGCACTGTCTGGCTATATAACATTAGTGTAGATGGAGATAGGAATGTTGGAGGACGCTGCTGTCAGCTACTTGACCTTTCAGTAAGTGGAAAGTTTGATGAAAGAGAGCCTTGGAACAATGCCTCATTTCAAGAGATGCGCCGCCGATTTATCGACCCCGGCTCTCCACTTTTAGAGCCCTGTACCTGGTGCTACAATAATTCAAGTTACATACGGGACTGGTCTATGATTTCAAACCCGATATCTCGCGTGGCTCGCCGATTATCGCACCTGTTACAGAAATGAAGGGATATTTGCGGGAGTTTGATGATATGGACGCGAGACGCCCTAAACAGATGTGCCTCGTTACCGATCGCTTTGAGCAAGGGCGAGGTGGTTACATACTTAAGCGCAACCTTGTTCGAGTGCTCGAATCAGTAGCCACAGAAAGAGATGTTATCAGAAAGAGCCCAAGTGGTACTACCGAGCAAACCAAGCTACAGCTTATAGATGAGGATTATAAAATTAACCTCCCATGGATGCTACTGAGAGTGGTGCGGGTTATTATCGTGCAATTAAAGAATACCTACAGGCTGCTGAGATTAGGCAAGGATGTCGAGATGGTCTTTTTTACAAGTGGGCCCACATTTTTCCTGCCAATGTTGATGGCAAAGCTGCTGGGGAAAAGGATAGTGTATCTGATTTCGGGCCTTACCGGGAGCCAAGCGATTCGCCGTGTTAACAGGCTAATCTATAAGCAAACTCTCTTCGGTATCGGTGGTAGTATTTTTCCACCGATTCTTTCCGGTATGGAAAGGCTCAACTACAATTTAGCCGATGTACTGGTAGCGGAATCAGCAGGCCTCGCTCAGCAGATAACGTCAGATAAATACAGTAGTAAACCTGTTGCTAATGGGGCTCTTTTTGTAGATACCGCAGCCTTCATACCAAAAATCGAGTTATCTAAAAGAACAAACACTGTTGGTTACTTTGGAGCGCTAACCGAGTATAAAGGGGTGGTGAACCTTTTCCAGGCTGTCTCTCTTATACTCAAACAGAGGGATGACATTCGCTTTGTTATCGGTGGAGAAGGGCCGGTGCTTGGTGAAGCAGAAAAATACCTGGGAGGAACTCAGCACAATCATGATTTAAAGGTAACTATCGTGGGGAAAATAGCCCACGAGGCAATGGCCGATTACCTTAATGAGTCCAAATTAGTAGTTCTCCCCTCGTATGGGGAGGGGTTGCCTAACATAGTTCTGGAAGCAATGGCTTGTGGCGCTATCGTCCTGGCAACACCGGTAGGTGGGATACCGGATGTGATAAAGGATGGTGAGACAGGATTTATCATGGAGGATAACTCCCTGGAATGTATTGCCGAGAACATCATCAGGGTTTTGAATCACCCCGACCTTGAAGAAATATCCCGGAAGGCGCGTGTTTTAATCGAGAAAGAATTCACCTATGAGAAAGCGGTGGAGAGGTTTAGCAATATTCTGGATAGCTTGCACTGAAAAGAGGAAAGGCAAAATATTAAGTGGCTAAATATATCGTGTCCGGGACTTAGTCGAGACGGTAAATGCGTTATCTAGATAAAATAGTGGCAATTATTGGGCTATTTATAGGCTTATTCATAAGTTTATTGCCATTATTCAGGAGTGAGTCTGGCCTGATAGCTATTGCCTTCGGTATCACTTTGTTTGCGCTTTGCGCAATCTACCTATGCCTGGGATTAGGTAACAAACCCCTTAACATACCTCGCCTAGAGACCAGACGTTCTGCCTACCTGCTCATCAACATATTGTATTTCTCGATATTTGCCTACAGCCTGATATCGCTGCACCTTCGACCGGACCCATATATCAGGCCCCTAAGCTACTTTGTTTCCATAATACTTTTGATAGGAATATTGACAGTAGAAATTTTATTTCTACCTGATAATAAATCATATTCCCCCTTTGTTTTGCTGAAAATAATACTAATCCCGCTGAGCATAGAATGGTCGCAAATGCTTATGTTTCCCACCGTTATTGGTGCCGATTCAGCGTTCCATCAGAGGTTTACTCAGGATATGGTAGCAACGGGATTTATACCTATGGGTTGGGGCTACCTTAGGTTCCCTATTATAAATCTTGTAATTGGAATAACCTCTTCAATAACGGAGCTAGATTATAGAATAGCCAGCATGTTTTCTATCTCTACGCCGCAAATAATATGTCTGTTATTGTTCGTATTCCTTTTAGGTAAATATGTCTTTGAAAGTAAAGTCGGATTGCTTGCTGCCCTGCTTCTAGGAACTTCAAGTTCTATAATCTCTTGGATTTACTGGGCACTTCCATACACCTTTGCCGCAGCTTTAATACCAATGATTATCTACCTGCTATTTAAACTAAAGCAGAACAACGCCATCATATCTACTCTACTCGCCATTATTATGATGGCAATCTTGATGTTAGCCCATCCATTGACCGGTCTGTGTATGTTGATACTCCTTACGGTCTTTTGGGCTGGAACTGGAATCGTTGATAAGGCGAATGAGGAAAAACCGAGTAATATAGTCGAGCTTAATATTGTCATATTGTTTATCGTAGGAATGCTCGCATGGTGGATATATGTCTCTGGCGATTTTGTCCATCTGGTGTTAATGATAAAGCAGAGTTTTAGTCCAGAATATTTGCACGGACCTCGTATGGTTATCCCTGAGATGGAACAGTATGTTTACCAGATACCGTCCGGACAGCTACTTTTTAATAATTCAGCTAAGTTTCTGTTCTATGCCATTGCTCTTCCTGGTTGCTTCTATATGGTGTCTCAAAAAGTTAAAAATATACATGCCTTCAATCTTGCTATCGGGGGAATGTCTATACTAGGTATAGTCTTTGTTGGCGTGATATTCTATACGATATATGAGATTTTAAGTTATAGGTGGGAATATTTTGCTCATATTCTGCTGTCCGTACCACTTGCAGCCTCAGTTTACCTTCTTTCTATAAAAATCAAGCCAAAATTTATCAGAGTTTCGTTGGTGACATTGGAAGTAGTTGTCCTCTCCTTCTTGACGATTATGAGTCCGCTCGGGAATATAGACAATCCGCTATTTCGCGATAGGGCAATACCTCGCCAGGCGTATACAGTATCCGAGCTTCAAGCAGTTGAGACCGTCCTAGAATTAGCTAGTGAGGATATAGTGCTCGACGCCAGGGCAGCAGATATGTTCCCTTTCGAGGATTTATTACACAGAATAACCAGCATCGAAGAAAACAAGGCTTTTTATACTAAGGATTTCTCCGAT
Source organism: uncultured Dehalococcoidales bacterium (assembly GCA_964396535.1). Taxonomy (GTDB): domain Bacteria; phylum Chloroflexota; class Dehalococcoidia; order Dehalococcoidales; family UBA2162; genus CAYNFT01. The sequence goes on from CAYNFT010000003.1 coordinate 26,512, forward strand.
TATCGTAGTTCCGTTATTGTAATCAGGAAAGAGGTTAGCCAGAGCTCTACACCCCTGATGGGTTCAGCGATTAAGCTGGATTATGACCCCGCGCAGCTCCTCGCCAAGGAGGGTTTTTCTTGCATCTATACAGACGGCTCGACCAGTGCTTTTTACGATACTTCTAATCGCTAGGACAGTTCATATTTAACGAATTCGTAGAGCCGGTGAGCCACGGACCAGGCGCTCTTACCCAAATGCGATATGATGAGGTTGGCGTCATTATAGACATCGAAAGGGTTCAGCTTAAATGCCTGCCGGTATTGTTTCCGCGCCGCCGCCAAATCATCGAGAGACATATACATGCCCGCCATTTCCTTATGAAAAAATGCCCGCTCACTTTTACTCAAATAAGAATACATGCTTGACAAGCCTTTATCCCTTATGGCTCCCAGTATTGACTCGTCCGGTTCACTCGCTGCCATCCGGGTAGCAAGCAAGTGAAATAGGAGTGATTCGTCCCTCTTGGTAGCACCGATACTTTCGCGGTGGAACCTCAGCTTGTATAATAGCTGCTTCAGGTTTCTCACCTGGTAATGTCGGGCAATTCTCAGCCAGAGTTCATAGTCCTGGGCATACTTAAAAAGTTCGTTATATCCCCCCAGCCTGTCGACTACCGCCTTCCTCAACATTATGGACCCATGACTAAACTGGTTGCGCTTGAAGAGACTCTTACCTGGATTTACTGAAAGTATCATTTTCCCCACTACTTTTCCATGTTCATCTATCCGGTAGACACTGGTACCTAACAAGGCTACCTCTGGGTGTTCCTCCAGGTATCTTACTTGCTCTTCGAAGCGAGTGGGCAGGGAAACGTCATCGGCATCCTGCCTAGCGATATATTCGCCGCGCGCCTGCTTAATAGCCCTGTTTAAGGATATGGTCAGGCCGACGTTCTTTCCATTATCAATCACCCTGATTCGCCTATCACTATAATCCTGCATTATGGTGAGTGAGCTATCTGTGGAGCCATCATTTACCATGATAAACTCAAAATCGGTGAAGGTCTGGCTGAGGATGCTCTCAATCGCCTCCCTGAGATATTTCTCACCGTTATAGACGGACATTATGACACTTATCTTTGGACTGGCCATTTTGTAAACTTAAATTTTCTCAGTGACGTCTGATTTTCATGTGCTTATATCATATCTCATTTGAATTATCATCTCTCTATCACAGCTGTCTGCATAGCATAATATCTCCAGCCCCGGGTCTTTTCAAATGGATTAAATCGGAATAAAAGATTTAGCAAATTAAAAAGGTATTTTATTAAGAAATGCCTATTTTGCAGCTCCATGATAACTAATGGATGAGTCCATATTATTTCGATTTCACGGCCAAAATGTTCCTTCAATAGCTGCAAAAAATCTGATTCAAAAAATTCTTGAGCATGCATCTTATCTATGGGTTCTTCAGTAAATCGTAAGGGAGTAGTGATAATTATCTTCCCCTTCCCATTGAAAGCCCTCTTTATTTCGGTCAGCATCTTCTGGGGCTCCTGAAGGTGCTCTATAACATCGGAGGAAATAACATAATCAAAGCTACTATGCTCGAATGGTAAATGATACGCTGAAGCTTTTATGAACTCTATATTTGTAATATTCCTTGTTTTTTCCCTGGCGAACCTAATCGCTTCATCTGAAGAGTCGATGCCTGTTACGAAAGCCCCTGTTCGGCAAGAAAGTAAATAGCTTAAGGCACCATCACCACACCCAACATCTAATATTCGCTTTCCTGTGCACTCCCGTAATTGGTTAAGCACGATATTATATCTGGCTATTACGAAAATATTCCTTTTTATTATTGATTTGCTTATTTGTTCCCAATGGTAACCAATGCCTCTTTTCTTATACTTATCGAATTTTATTTCGCCATCCATACTACCCTACTTCCTTTACACAGGCGATGATAAAATATCCAGTGGTAAAGGAACTCATAAATTTCGAATTCTTAACGAGCGTAGAATTATCCAGCTTTACCAGGAGGTCTAATAATGGCAGCAGCCAGACGAAGAGGTATTTTAGATTTGATTTGGCATTAAGTATCGCCTGCTTTACCATGTAACCCAGGACGGTGAAGAAAAGCCCCTGTTGCTTAAGTGCTACAACCTGAAAATTCGCCCTGTCCAGCATTATTTTTAGTTTTTCATCAGTGAACCTTTGAAAATCATGAGGGTCAGCATGAACACCCGCATTGAAGGGGACAGAAAGAATCAGGGCGCCGCCCGGCTTTAAAACTCTTGAGATTTCCTCCAATACCTTTTCCGGATATTCCACATGCTCCAGAAGCTCGGTACATTTGACACAGTCCACAGCATTCGACTCTACCGGGATATTGTGAGCATCGCCTAGGATGTGTGGTTGATGCTCCTTTTCAATATCCATGACTATCCAAATGGTATCGTCTGGTCTCTTGAAATTGCCCCTCTTTCTACCGCCGCCTATATCCAGGGTAACGCCCTTCATGTATTCTCTGGCTTCTTCAAGGTCTTTGTCCAGCAGAATCCTTCTATATGATAGTAATGATATCATTTATAAAGCCTTCGCTAGTGAAGTTTATGAAGACTTTCAGAGTCTCCCATTCCTAATTTTACCGATTGTAGCCGTTAACTTCTAACAAATGTTCGTTTATGAGGGCTATCCAGTCTGCTTTCGATAATCGCTTGTCTTTAAGGTGAGCCTCTCTATCTTCCAGAGTTCCGCGGCCCAGGTGCATATAGATGAGTTCGCCATCGTCGTCAAAGCATTTGTCGAAGATGTACTCCCGCAAAATATCCGGGTAGGTTTCTTTGTTTAACAATTCAATTGTCTCCGGATGATTGAATATATTTTTACAGAGGAAATACTTGTATCCTCTGTCGAGTAATCCCTGTGTAATCTGGTCTCCCACGTCATACACCGGCATATTGTGCATGAAGCTCAAGCCGAGTTTTTCATAGAGCTCAAAGTCAAAGAGAAATCCCGACTGGTGCATTGCCTTGACCCTAGTGGTGTCCTGCCTAACACCAGCAATCTTAACCTCGTCATTCAGCTTGGATTTAAGGTAGGCTAACCATCCCCTTTTGCAGGGGACACAATCATTGTGCATGACAAACATGTATTTGCCATTGGTAACCTTAGCCGCCAGTTCCAAGGCAACAGCATTAGCCAGGCTGCCGCCATAAGGGATTTTATACCATGGACGAAAGAGTGTGCCTATTTTGGTGCGGTTAAAGATAACATTTACGTCATCCAGCTGTGAGATAAAATTCTGTGTTCTTCTGTTTGAAAAATTATCCACCAGCCATAGAACGTAAGGATGCTCCGTGTATTTCTTGATGCACTTAACTGATAAATCAGTCAATTCAATTAAATTGTGGCATGGCTGAACAATGTGGACGGCGTCAGGCTCTTTTTCCTCCACCTTTATTAAGACTTCGTACTTATACTTCTTGTTGTTGATAACTGCTGTTTGCATATATAATCGCTGCGCCTTATGAGTGGCTGTTCAGAAACACCTCAAACTTGCTTATAATATATTCTAACATCTCGTTGGTCAGTCCCGGATAGACGCCAATCCAGAAGGTATTATTCATGATGAAATCCGTATTTTTGAGTTCGCCGTGGACGCGATATTTCACCGCCTCGAAGCTTGGCTGGCGGGTGATATTGCCGGCAAATAGCAACCTGGTGGCAATCCTGTTTTCTTCCAGGAAATTGGTCATCTCGTTCCTTGTAAAGGGGGCATTCTCTTTAACCGTTAATGGAAATCCGAACCAGCTTGGCTCGGCATTATCGGTAGCTCCGGGAAGAATGAAATAGTCATCATATTTCTTTAATCCTTCATAGAGGAGACCCCAGTTTCTCCTTCTTGCTTCAATAAAGTCAGGAAGCTTTTTTAGCTGAGCTGCGCCTACTGCTGCCTGCATATCTGTAGCCTTTAGATTGTATCCAATATGAGAATAGGTATACTTATGGTCATATCCAAAAGGTAACGTTCCCAGCTGCCACCCAAACCTCTTCCCACAGGTATTGTCACCCCCGGGTTCACACCAGCAATCCCTTCCCCAATCCCGGAAGGATTCGATTAACCTTTTTAGCTGAGCATCACCGGTTACTAGGGCACCCCCCTCCCCCATGGTGATATGATGAGGAGGGTAGAAGCTAAGGGTGGCTATGTGTCCGAAGGTGCCGGTATATTGCCCGTTGTACTTAGAGCCGAGGGCATCGCAATTGTCTTCAACCAGCCAGAGGTCATGCTTGCGGACGACGGACATCACCCTGCTCAAATCAAACGGATTACCCAGGGTATGGGCTAAAAAAATAGCCCTAGTTTTCGGGGATAAAGCCGCCTCAACCATATCTGCCTGTATATTGTAAGTCCCAACATCTATATCCAGGAAAACAGGTACCAGGTTATTCTGAATGATTGGATTTACCGTGGTAGGAAAGGCACAGGCGGTAGTGATTATTTCGTCGCCGGGCTTAAGCCTTCTTTCTCCCAACTTAGGCGAGGTTAATGCCGATATAGCCAGGAGATTAGCCGAAGAACCGGAATTGGTTAAAAGGCAATGCTTTACTCCCAGGAAATTGGAAAGCCCTTCCTCAAGGTGTTTGGCAAACCTCCCGGCGGTAAGCCAGAAGTCCAGAGATGAATCCACCAGTGCCTTCATCTCTTCAGCATCATAGACCCGTCCCGCATAGCGAATGTAGGTCTCTCCGGGGTTAAAATCCTCATCCTTCTGGTGAACCGCATCATAATGTTTCTCAACTATTTTATGGGCCATCTGTCTAAGTATTTCATCTATTTTTTGGATACTAATCGTGCCAATCTTTTGGACAATCGGGTCGGCGAGAGTAGATGGTATCCTATCAATCAGGACAAAATAATCTCGTGGCAGGTTCCCCTCAATTAAATCCTCGTTACTAATCCTGACCGAATGTAAATAGTCCGGGTTTTCCTCGGGGGTCATAAATAAAACCTGAAGCCGGTCATCCTGAGCATCATAGACTAAACCAAAATCGTTTGTCTCAGCGCTTCGGCTCCCTGCCGGCTGATTAAATAAGACTATGTCCCCCAATCTAAATCTCGGCATGCTTGCAGCGCTCCTAAACCTTTCCACTCATTTGGCTGGCGTATTCCAGAATCTCCCTTGCCGTGAATTGACAAAGCTCCTCTCGGCTGATTCCAGCGTAAAACTTTTTATACCAACTAACCGTCCGCTCTGCAGCTTCATATACATTATAAACTGGCTTCCAGCCGAGCAGGGCATGGGCTTTGCTGGCATCCAGCCTCAGGAGATTGACCTCATGAGGATGGTTCGCAGTGTCTATCGTGTAGGCACCACCACCCCAGTATTCGATAGCAAGATTAACCAGTTCTTCTACGGTTGTCATTCTTTCAACATTAGGGCCGAAGTTCCACGGGGCACTGTAGCTGGTGCCATCCTTATACATCAGCGCTCCGAGCAGTAGATAGCCAGACAGAGGTTCTAATACATATTGCCAGGGTCTTACGGCCGAGGGACTGCGTAGCATAATCCTTTTTCCTTCAGAGAAAGCCCTCATGCAATCAGGGATAATTCTATCTTCTCCCCAATCCCCACCGCCGATAACATTCCCGGCGCGAACCGAAGATAAAGCTACATTGTGGGTTTTACCGTAATCGCTAAAAAAAGACCTTCTATAAGCACTGGTAACAAGTTCCACACAGCCTTTACTTGAGCTGTACGGGTCATATCCACCCACAGGGTCTGTTTCTCTGTAGCCATAAACCCATTCTCTATTTTCGTAACACTTGTCACTGGTAATAATGATACAGACCCTGACACTCCTCGTTTTTCTCACCGCTTCCAGAACATTTACTGTCCCCATTACGTTTGTTTCATAAGTAAGCCTTGGTTCTTTGTAAGAAAGCCGCACCAATGGTTGAGCGGCAAGGTGGAAAACAAACTCAGGCTGGTGTTTCTCAAAAATGGAGGTTAGATGTTCCTCATCCCTAACGTCACCAATAACATGGATAATTTTATCCTCCAGACTTATAGATTCAAAAAGGTTTGGTTCTGTTGGAGGTTCCAGTGAGTAGCCGATAACCCTGGCACCTAGCTCGGTAAGCCACAGGGAAAGCCAGCTGCCTTTGAAGCCGGTGTGCCCGGTAACCAGTACTTCTTTATTCTTGTATATATTCCCAAAGTAATTATCCATTTTCTAGACCCCATTCATAAGGTATCTTATCGGTAAACGGGCTAATTCTCTCTATTTCATTGGGGTCATGAGGTAGTGTTGCACAATTGGCAACTATAGCTGGTTTTTCCCCGATGCCTTTAAACCCATTCCAAATCTTGGGCGGTATCTTGACCAGGCAGTAATTCTCCTCTCCCAGAAAAACCTCCATCAGATTGCCCCTGGTAAGAGAGCCTTCCCTGTCATCGTAAAGAACAAGTTTTATCATCCCCTGTATAACAGCATAATTTAAGGTCATCTCTCTATGAAGATGCCATCCCTTGATAGCCCCGGGATAAACCACTGAGAAATATATTTCTCCAAACTTTTCAAAAATGGAGTCATCACATCTAAGCATGTGGTAGACACTGCCTCTTTCGTCAGGTATTTTATCGATTGACTTGATAATCACACCTTCAATCTTTTTCTCTTCCATTCTTTAATCTCTCTTTTCCCTTTTTCGAAGGTTCCTGTACCATTCTACGGTAAGCTCTAACCCCTCTCCCATGATTGGTGTTTTCGGCTGCCACCCTAAAGAGTTGACGGCCTTGCTTATGTCGGCACAGGTAAACCAGACTTCGTTCTCCCGGTGAGGAATCGCTCCCCATTCCGGCTCCAGGTCGGTGCCTATAATTTCCCTTATTCGTGATACAACCTCTCGAATACTGACGGCGTTCCCGGTCCCGATATTGAAAACCTCGGGTGACTGCGGGAGCTCGGAAAGGGATAGAACCTTAAGATAGGCATCCACAATATCGTCAATATAAACAAAGTCCCATCTCTGTTTTCCGGTGGTCATCTTCGGTTTTTCCCTTTCAAGAAAGCTCGTTATAGCATAAGGGATAAGCCTTCTTTCGTGGTCGGCTGGACCATAGGGAGGGAAAAGCCGGAATCCTATTACTCTCAACCCGTATTTCTCCGCATAAAAAGCGCAGGCTTGCTCCGCCTGTATCTTGGTCAAGGCATACAAATTCAGCGGACTTAGAGCTGCGTCCTCTCCCACCTTGTCCTTACTCTCTTGGTAAACAAAACAGGAGCTTGTATTAACAAATAGCTTGACAGCAGACTCTTTGGCAGCTTCCAGCAGATTTATGGTACCTAAAACATTGGTATCAGCCAGGAGGGGTATTTCCTGCGGTTTATGGTCTACGGCATAGTATGCCGCCAGGTGAAAAATAACCTCGGGTCTGAAATGTGAAACTGCTTTAGCAATTCCCTGGGTGTCCTTTATATCCACATCATAGGTCGATACTTTGCCCAGCAGGTCTTTAATCCGCCACACATCCGAACATTCCCGTTTTATTATGCCGACCTCAAGTTTCTCATCTATCAACCGACGCACCAAATGAGAACCAATAAATCCCGTGGCTCCGGTTATCAGCACCCTGCTTGCTTTATCTGGCATTTTACTTGTCCCAAATCTTCCAGAATGCCTTGCCGTCCTGCCATAACTTATTGAGGAATTGCATATCCCTAAAGGTATCCATGCACTCCCAGTCGCCTTTGTGTTCGTATACCATTAGTTCGCCGTCTTTTACCAGCTGTTCTAAAGCCCCTTTCTCTAAGTCGCAGTTATCATCTTCTGACAAATAGTTGAAGAATTTTCGGTTGAACACAAAGAACCCCCCATTTATCAGACCTACGGAAACCTGTGGTTTTTCAATGAATGAAACGACTTTATTGTCTTCGGCCATCATTTCACCAAATCTTGAGGGAGGACGGACGCCGGTTACTGTCCCAATGCGGCCATGTCTTTTATGAAAAGATAGTAATTCATGCAAATTAATATCTGCCAAACCATCACCATAGGTAAGCATGAATAAATCACCAGTTGCGTATTTTTCTATTTTCTTTATCCTCGCACCTTTCAGAGCCGACTCCCCGGTGTCAGCCAGAGTAATTCGCCAGCCCTGCTCTTCACGATTGCTGTGAATTTCTACACGACCGCGCTTGCCCAGTTCGAGGGTGAAGTCGTTGCTTAAAATCTCATAGTTATAAAAATAATTCTTTATAGTTTCACCTTTGTAACCCAGGCAGAGAATAAAATCATTAAAGTCGTAAGCTGAATATATTTTCATAATATGCCAGAGGATTGGTTTACCCCCAATTTCAACCATTGGCTTTGATTTGGATTCTGTCTCTTCTCTCAGCCTTATGCCGGCTCCTCCGCAGAGGATGATAACTTTAATATTGTCTGGGCTCATCTATGTCATAACTCCCGGGCATATTCTATCTTTTGTTCCCATGTAATTAACCCCCAGCTGATTCTATAATGTAGCATAATACAATGACAGTTTTTTATCCATAGGCAATATGACATTATTAAACAAACCAGGCGATAAAACAGTTAAATCTGATGTCTTCATTTGATTACCTTTAAGCCCTTACGGCTGGGACCACTCTTCATTTCCGATACCAGCGCCCATCATTAATGAATGAACGAGCATACTCAGATTGAGCCCCCAGATGGCTCCCCAGATGCCCCATTGATATATGAAACCGGATATGATAAGAAGCTTTATAAATGGGAAGATATAATAGCCCAGGACAATCGACTTTGTTTTCTTCTTGGCTATGGTAAATGTTCCTAAAAATTGAGCAGGGATTGCCAGCAATATCATCAAAAGTAGCACCTTTGAATATGTACCTGCTTCCAGATAATTGGAGCTAAACAATAGTAGCATAACATCATCTACAAAAAACCAGTATAGCAATGAACAGACAATCACCGCTAAGGATAAAGGTAATATAAGTCCCTTTGCCTTGGCCACGACTTCCCACATTCTGGTTCCTTGCTGGCTGATTTTAGGGGTAAAGGGAGACCAGGCAAGTTTCAGCAAGTCTTTTATGTTAGTTGGGATTACTATTGCAATAGTATAAATGGCCAGTTCTGGAGCCCCTAGAAGAGTTCCTATTAGGATTTTATCAATGTTATTAGCTAAGGTTCCGACTATATTCGTCGTAGTTAGAAAGTAGCCGTATTTCTGGCACTCATTATCCTTCACCTCATTTTCAATATATTTCAGACTCCTCCGGTAAAGCAGACAGGCCAGGAGGGAGTTGGCAATAAGATATGCAGCCAGTATAAGGACTAAGTGGTCTGCACTCAGGAAAAGTATGCCAATTATGGCGGCAGCACTGACGATAGACTGGGCGCTTCCATATTTTGCCGCTAGGTCAAATCTCCTTTTCCCTGCCAGAAAGCTATTCCATGTGCCTAGGGCATAAATGAAGGGAAAGAAAATACTTGAAATCATCAGGCAGATGCCAATTATTTGAATATTATAGTAATAATAGGCGCCAGCGCCCAAGAGTGCTGGAATGCCAAGCAAGCTCCATAAAAACCTTGTCTTTACTGATTGTCTGTAATTTCCTTCATTGCCTCTGGCGGTTGAACGTAAAACGGCAGTATTCAGCCCGGGGATAGAGAGAAGAGAAGCAATTGCCAGAATTGCCAGTATAAAATTGAATTGTCCATACACTTCCTTTGAAGCCAGTCGAGTAAAGGCAATTGAAACAGCCAGCCCAACAATTAGCGAAATCCCTACCCGGAGATATACCCAGAATTCGTTTTTTATGACATACGCAAGGTCTATCTGGTATTTCTTACTATACTCATTGATTTTAGTTTTTGCCAGCTCAAGCATTTTCTTTAAATATGATTTGTGAGATTCCGGGAAAGACGCTCTTCAATCTCTTCCATTTCTTATCTCTTCTTTTCCCTTTCGCGCAAGTTTTTGTACCATTTCACCGCAAAACCCCTCTCCCATGATTGGTGTTTTCGGCTGCCCTTTGTGATTTTACTGGGGCAAAACCTTTTTACTGGTATACCTTAACGTGCTGAGTGCAGCCCGGGCTGTGCTTAAAACCTGCCACTTAAATATTTGTGCCCTCAATATCGCAAGGTCAAAGAGGTTCAGCTGCTTGGGTTGATAACTTCCGCTTGAATAATCCGCATAAATATTTTGGGCAAACTCATAATACTTCTGTCCGACCTCATCGAAGGTTGGCAGGCTTATCTCCTGCTGATAATAATCATAATACCGGGTAACTTTCTCGATAGCTTCAATTACACCCGCTTCATTTTCAAAGAGCACACCCGCCTTACCCGTAATCTCCGGATGTCCGCCATCGTTTCTGGCTACCACAGGTAAGCCACAGTGGAGAGCTTCAATCAGGGAGTTAGAGCAGGGGTCGTTTCTGCTTGCCGTGATATAAATGTCGTGTTCCCTCAGTATATCAGCTAATTCTCTACTCGGAACTGGTTTTCTCCACCTAATATTCCTGAATTCTATTGGAGAATTACCTACGAATGTCATCTCATACCTGTTAAAATCAAGGTGTTTGTCCAGGTACTGGTATATATCAAATCCTCGCCTAATATTCCCTGACCAGGAGGTGGCAACCAGCTTCACCTTCTTAGCATTGAATTGCTTCCTACCTTTACGATTAAATATTTCGGGGTCTGGGGCATTCATGATGGTTATTTCATAAGGCTCTTTTCCCGCCCCGATTTCATAATTCTTTTCCCGGCTCCAGTTCGACTGGAAAACAGTACCATCTGCTATGTGTTTATTAAACTGATAAATAGTTTTATCGATTGCCCTATCGCTGCCTCTGACACCTGATATGGGACCGTCTACTCTATGTATCAGAATCTTGCTCGGGTATCTTCTCTTAGCCATAAACACTTCATCAAGGAAATGGTGGCTGTTAAACAAAATTACCTGTGCCTCCTCGGGATTTTCAGCATAAGCTCTTCTCTTGCCGAAGTAATCACGGAGAGCCTTCAGAAATTGGTTGCCTCCTCCCCAGGGGCCCTCTATGAATTTATATAGAATGTGGATTCTAAAAACCGTCTTTTTCATCGTATTTATAGGGGTTTTCTTCCAGCAAGGTCAGCCCCCGAACCGGTTTGGCTTCATATCTGCTTCTGAATTCAGCGAAAAAGTCCCTTATCGTCTGGTCTCTAAGGCGAGAATATTCAACATTATCTAGGCAGCGAATTCGGGCGGTATCAGGGTCTCTGCAAAACCGGCAGACAGGATTTGATTCCTTTGAGTTCACCGTCTCTCTAAAGAACTGTAATAGCTTATTATTCCAGACATCTTTGTGAAAGCTATTCCCCCTGTTCTCGTAGAATTCTTTATAGTTGAGCCTGAAGAGCATTATCCGGTTACATACGCCCAGGTACTCACAGTTTTCGTGCTCCACACATCCCTTAAACTTGATTGTTGTCCAGGGCGCCTGGCAGTTTAAGCCGGGGCAATCTTTGATATTGCCTCCGCTCATATTGGAGATATATGGCGGTTCTGTCGGTAGCATTGCCAGTCCGATTCCTTCCGCGTAGCTATAGGCGTCTTTCAGCAACTCATCGCCTCGCTCGACATCAAAATAAAAGGAGATGTCCCTGTTTAATGCATTCCTGCAATCATAATAGTGGTTCATCACGAAGGCGTCTGCGCCCGCCTCTTTTGCCAGCTTCATAAGGCCCTTTACACTGTGGGCGGTCATCTGATTGAGCATATAATTAATATAAATTCGGGGGTAAGCACAGTTTCCCTCTCTCTTCAGGGCAGCTATGTATTTCATGTTGGACAAAACCTGGTTGAAATCTCCGCCCTGCAGTTGGTTATACAGTTCACTATCCCCGGCATGAATTGAGAAAAGAAGCGAATCGAACTCGGCTTTTATTAACTCCCGTGCTATCCCTTCATCGATTAGCAGACCGTTGGTGGTGGCGGATAACTGTATGTCGTATTTCTTCAGCCAGTGAATTACGTCGATTATATTCGGGTTAATAAAAGGCTCCCCGGAAGCACCCGAGAGTTCGGTGCTTATAACATACTTCAACCACTCATCGCTTTGTTCGAGTACGTCGATGTCGAGATGATTCGGGAAGACCCTGCCGGCGCTTTCTTTCGCCTTTTTGTAGAAATAGTGTATTTCGCAGAATTGGCACCTCAGGTTGCAGATGTTTGTGGTATTCATGGTAGCAAAATAAGGGAAGGACTTTACTACCCTGCGTCTGCTAATACGTTCGATATTATTCAAGGCATAATTCCGGGCTTTTAAGCGAAACTGGCGGTTGACCAGCAAGTCTTTTATTGTCTCACGGTTCAGGTTCGATAATATGCCCACCTCTTCACTCCCCTAAAAAATTTGAGTAAATCCTTTCATAGTATTTCCTGGCAATTTTTTCCCACGCGTAGTCTTTGACAGTATTCAATGCATTTTCGACCACAGTCCTTGTAGAAGTTCTGTCTTCTATTATTTTACCTGCTTTATTGGCTAACTCCTCTACGTTATCCACCTCGGCTAAGAAGCCATTATCGCCTTCTATGATAGTATCAGGCGCCATGCCTACTCTGGTACTTACCAGAGGAACCCCAGCCGCCATTGATTCAAGTATTGCTTTGGGGCCACCCTCTGCCCTTGATGCTACCAGATACAGGTCTAAGGCATTGTAATACCTCGGGATTTCTAAGTAGTTGTTCAAATAGTAATGCTTATAGGGAACGTCAATCTTGTCTAACTCCCTTTTTATATAGCCCCGGGCTGGACCGGTAAGCAATACAAAGATGTCATACTGTCGGCTTAGTTTATCTATCGCCCTTATGAAGATATCAGGGCCCTTTACCCATTTGGGCTCAAATCCTTCTCCCCAGCCGGTACCATCCTTCTGAAATGAGCCGATTACTATCTTATTTTGCGGGATGCCCAGATGCTCTCTTATTTTCTTTTTCTCCTCGAGTGGAACCGCTTGAAACAAAGCCAGGTCTACCCCAAGAGGAATGACCACGATTTTGTCCTTGGGAACGCCCCATTTTATCAGGTTTTCTTTTGATATTGCGCACGAGGTATGGACTATGTCCGCTTTTTTAGACGCTTCTGGCAAATCTCTTATCATTGCCAGTTCTAAGGGACTTCCTCCTTCTTCTGTGCCGTGAAACCAGGTAAATATAATTTTATTACTGGCATCAATTTCTCTCCAGACATCGGGCAGGAAAAGATTCCTGGAGCCGAGATGAATTATTTGATTACGGATACCCCAGTAGGTTGTGGCTGTTTTGGCTTTTACTAATCCTTGTCGGTTCAGGTTCTTCGTTATATATCTACCATCCCATTTGGTTGACCAGTCCCTTGATTCTACGATATAGTACAGTGTAGAGTAGGGTCCCCGTGATGCAGAGTATATAAGGTTGCCAAACCAATCAAGATAGGTGCCCGCGAACGTAACCAGCCTCATACTTAACCACCTTTTACCGACTTCAGCTCTTACTCGCATTTTCTGCCGTCGTACTCTACGCTACTAGCTGCGAATATAGTTCTAATTCCTGGTTAATTATTTTTTCTAGCGAAAATCCCTCTTCGATGGTTTTTTTAGCATTCTTGCCCAGCACCTCCTGTAATCTTTCGTCTTCCATGATGTTTATGATAGCTTCTCTGATTGAACTTGAATCTGTATTACATAGAATTCCATTTTCCCCATGCTTTACCACTTCTTTTATTCCTTCCACATTGGTCCCTATTACCGGCAGTCCGCATGCCATCGCTTCGAGAAGGGTCTTGGGCATGTTTTCCCACAGGGACGGTAAAACGAACAACTCGTGCCGGTTTAGAATCCCAGGCAACTCGTGGTTGGGGATACTGCCCAGAAAGTTAGCGCTAACCCCATTGCGGGCAACTGCCGCCTTCAATTGAGCGGACTGGGGCCCTGTGCCGATGATGTCAATGGTGTAAGGCAGCCCGGCTAATGCCTCCAGTAATGCTAAAAGATTTTTCTCCCGACTTAATCTACCGATAAAACATATTGAATGCTTCATCTTATCTGTCTTTAAGGGTTTGAATACATCAGTCTCAACATAATTGGGAATAACAATATGATGGCGGGGGTGGTAATCCTGATTAATGTAATCGAAGTTCCGCTGGGAACTTGTGATGGCGGCATCTGCCACTCGGTAGGCAAGTCTTTCCAGGTTTCTTATTATTGATATTTTCCCACGACTTTTCGGGTTCTCCTTACCATAGTTAAACGACCACATATACCCGGTGCGCACCACCAGCTTTTTCCGGTAGAGGAGTTTGGCTATCACGGCACTCCACGAGCCAAGCATCTGGTTTGTTTTAAGGATATCAACATTCTTCAGGATTTTACGATGGATAAAGGGGAGCAGAAAACTATAGAGGAGCATGTTTGAAGTGCATCTGGAGGGTATTATGGTAATATTGTCAGCGAGGTAATGCTTGAGTTCCAGGTCCTCATTGCCGCCATAAGTGAAAAAAAATATCTGCTTGAAGTACTTGCTCAGCCTGTTGTAGACCGCCACCTCCCTATCTATCATCCCTATATCATGCCAGGTTTTCAGAGACACCCCAGCAGTTAAAAAGAGGGCAAGCGTCTTATTCCTCAGTCTTTCATACTTCATGTTAATCCCCTAACCACCGCCCAGATTTCCCCGAACTGCAGTGATGCCTTCTCAATTTTCATTCCGGCTTCGGCTAACTCTTGGGCAAAGCTCTCCAGCGTGTACTCTATCTTATGCGTTGCGTCGAGGCGGTATTCAATTCCCGACTCCCTTTTGTAATAAGTTAGCCAGTCCCGATTTATCATCGGGACTCGTATCAGAAACCTGGCAGCCAAACCCCTGATTCTCGTGAGGAAATCATGCCTGTTCTCTATATGCTCCAGTAGATTGGATAGCGTAATAACATTATAATCCTTTTTAAAATTGAATTCAGTAACATCTCCGCAGATATATTCTATATTATCCCTGCTGAAATCCCTTCTGGCAATCTCGATATTTCTTTCACTCAAATCTATAGCCGTAACGCTTCTTGCCTTCTTGGCGATATCAGAGGTAAGGAAGCCGTTGCCACAGCCAATATCCAGTACGGTATCACCATCATCGATATTATCGATAAAAAATTGGTGATAATTCGTTAAACGGTGCTTGGGATGTATCCCGCCCTCGGCGATGGTGACAAGCCACGAAATGTTGCTGTAGCAAAGGTTATGCAGCCGCATGAGCAGCTTGACGATGAATCGGGCAGCCTCGACCTTGATTCTACCAGCAAACCCCTTCATATATTCTTGCCCCTTTTGCCTTGGGAACTCTCCTACCGTCAATGACAATCTTACCGCTGTAGTCCAACCTGTTAAACTCCTCCCATTCAGTGAGAATAAGGACGGCATCGGAATTCAGGACTTCCTCTTTGGTTACATACTCTATCTGAGGGAACAAGCTTCTGAAGTTTTCCGCTGCCAGCGGGTCGTAAGCTTTAACCTTAGCTCCCTCATGCAGAAGAGCCTCGACAATTATTATCGCTCTGGACTCTCTTATATCATCGGTCTCAGGCTTAAACGCCAGCCCCAAAATCCCTACCGTGGCATTTTTCAAGTTAAAATGCTTTTTGAGCAGTTCCACAGACTTTAATGCCTGCTCATCATTTCGATTCAAAACCTCCTGTAACAATTTCGGCTCATATCCTATTTGCTTGGACCTGGCAATTAAGCCTCGGAGGTCCTTGGGGAGGCAGGAGCCCCCAAAGCCTACGCCGGCGTTCAGGAACTTACTCCCGATGCGGTCATCAAAACCCATTCCTTTGGCCACCTCGTAGACATCTATATTGAGCTGTTTGCAGATATTTCCGATTTCATTTATGAAGGAGATTTTGGTGGCTAAAAAGGTATTGGAGGCGAGCTTGATCATCTCGGCAGTCCCCAGGTTTGTCCGCATAATAGGGGCACTGAAATCCTTGTAGAGATTGGCAAGTGTATCCCCGGACCTCTTGTCATATTCCCCGATAATAATCCGGGCGGGATTCATCAAATCATAAATAGCTTTACCCTCCCTCAAAAATTCGGGCGACATACAAACTCCAAAATGCTTGCCTGCCTCCTTCCCTGACTTCTCCAACAAAGGGATGACAAGTTCTCGGGTTGTGCCCGGGGGGACAGTACTCTTCACACACACCACACAATATTCTTCCTTTCTTCTCACAACCTGGCTGATTTGCTTCACCGCTGTCTCCAGTTGGTCTAACAAAAGAGAGCCATCATCACCACTGGGTGTCCCGATACAAATGAAAATAAGCTCTGAGCCGAAGCTTTTCTTGAAATCCAAACTTGTTTCAATGTCAGTGACATTCAGAAGTTCAACTAAACCTTCTTCGTAAATAGAGGGCCTTTTTTGATTTATGGCCTCTATCTTCTTCTTGTCAACATCTACAAGGGTGACTTCATTCCCCAGCTTAGCCAGACAGACTCCAGTTACAAGTCCGACATAACCGGTACCTATAATGGAAATTCTCATTGGTCTTCCCCTCTATTTATGAAAATAGCTACCGCCAGCGCCCCGGTAAGGATTTCACAGAGTCTCATAGTAAAGACCGGCAGCTTTGGCTTCCTCAGCATCAAATATGCCCCGCACATCTATCAGGACGGGAGCATGATTCTGCATCTCTTTAATTTCAGCAAGGCTCAAGCTACGGAATTCAGAGTGAGCCACAGCAAGGATAATGGCGTCTACCTTATACTGTTTCACTTCCTCCTGGCTCCGAAAAAGTCTTATGTTGAATTCTCCTTCGACGTCAGCGGCATCAAGAATAGGGTCAAAACCTAAAACTTCAACCCCATATTCTTCGAGTGCTTTTACTATTTCTTTAACTGGATTCTCTCGAATGTCACTAATATTTTCCTTGTAGGTAAGGCCCATAACCATGACCCGTGAGCCTTTTATCACCTTACCGACTTTGTTTAGTGCTTGTATGGTCATCTCTACTATATGTCTAGGCATATAG
>CAYNFT010000003.1:43563-49157 GCA_964396535.1 uncultured Dehalococcoidales bacterium
TCGTTTATAGCCCTCCCTGCTAGGATAACCTGAGGTTGGTAGTCAAGTTCTCGTGCCTTGTAGACCAGATAGTAGGGGTCAACCGGAATGCAGTGCCCTCCTACAAATCCGGGAAAGTAGCGATGGAAGTTCCACTTGGTCGCCGCCGTATCGAGGATTTTCCGAGTGTCAAGACCCATCTTACGGAAGATAATGGCAAGCTCGTTGATGAGAGCGATATTGAGGTCACGCTGGATATTCTCGATGACCTTCGCAGCTTCGGCGGTCTTAATGTCATTCGCCTTGAAGATGTTTTGAGTTACCCTTCGATAAAGTTCAGCAATTATATCGACGGTCTCCTCATCCATCCCGGCAACGACCTTGGTTATTTTGTCTATGGTGTGTTCTTTGTCCCCCGGGTTTACCCTCTCTGGAGAATACCCAATCTTAAAGTCCACGCCGCATTTAAGCCCCGATTTCTCCTCTAAAATAGGCTTCACTATTTCCTCAGTGGTGCTGGGGTAGACCGTGGATTCGAGGATAACCACACTGTCACTTTTCATATTAAGTCCAACTACCTCGGCAGCGTTTCTAATATATGAGAGGTCCGGCTCTTTTGAGCTTGTTACCGGGGTGGGAACACAGATTATGATAAAATTCGCTTTGCCTATTTCCCGGGCGTCGGTGGTAAAGATTATCTGGTGTTCAGCTACCGACTCCCGGCTGTCAGATTGCTGCATACGAAGACGGCTCACCTTTTTACCGTCGGTATCGAAGCCGATAACCGTGAGACTACGAGAGAAAGCTTCTGCCAGGGATATACCAACATAGCCAAGCCCAACGATGCAGACTACGGCATCGTCTAGATGGTGTTCCACCGTCTGAACTCCTCAATGGTTTGCTTCAACCCCGTCTTCAAATCGTATTTTGGCTCATAGCCGAAGCTCTTAGCCTTAGAAACGTCGGCCAGGGTGTGCCTGGGGTCACCAAGTCTTGGTTCCTGATGAATCGGCGGCAGGTCTTTCCCGGTGAGTTCGAGCATTAGCTTAGCCAACTGATTTATCGTGTTCCTTTGGCCACTTCCCACGTTAAATACCCCCTCCACGTTTTTTTCCGCAGCTAGGACATTTGCTTGAACCACATCCGCAATGAAAGTCAGGTCCCTGGATTGCTCACCATCGCCAAATATAATGGGCGGTAGATTCTGAGAAAGCCTACCCAAGAAAGCAGCGATAGCCGTGGCATATTGAGAATAAGGATCCTGCCTTGAGCCATAAACATTAAAATACCTTAGCGAGACAGTACTTAGGCCATAAATCCGGCGAAAAATTTCACAATAATATTCAGCAGCCAATTTAGTCAGGGCATAGGGGCTAAGTGGGTTGGGAGGCATAGACTCATTTTGAGGCAAAATGGGGGTGCCACCATAAATCGAGGAGGAAGAGGCATAAATAACCTTTTTCACGGCGTTTTCTCTGGCAGCGAGCAGCACGCTTAAGGTTCCCTTTATGTTGACCTCGTTAGTGCTGAGGGGATCGTCTATACTACGGGGTACCCTGGCAAGAGCAGCCTGGTGAAATACGTATACTGCACCCCGAAACAGCTTCTGCATTAAAGGAAGGTCAGTGATGCTACCCTCGATAAATTCTACCTGCTCTCCCCTTAGCAACGGTTCAATATTCTCTATCTTCCCGGTGGAAAGGTCATCAAGAATGATAACGTGGTAATCCCGGATTGCCAGCTTCTCTGCAAGATGGGAGCCGATAAAACCCGCACCCCCGGTAACAACTACTCTCTTATCTCTCATTTTATCTCTATTTATAACTAGTGGATTTGTTATGTGGAGCTAAAGTCCTTCCCGGAAAAACGCAGGTATCTCAATGGTTTATTCAGATCACGTCTTCTTACATAGGACAATTGTCTATAACTACAGCACATTTGCTGCCATTTGTCTACAGAATACCTTGTCTTTATCTTGTCTTTTTTGCTTGACTAGATTATACTACAAAACTAAAGTTAAGCAAATAAAGGGCATATCAATTGAAGGTCAGGATAAGAAACGGACTGTTGTTGAACCTGGTAGGTCTTGGGGTAATGGTCTTCGTTCTCTTTTTACCATCAAGTACCCTGCAGGTTGTACTCGGGTTACCCTTCCTGCTTTTCTTCCCCGGCTATGCGCTGTTACTCCCTTTGTTTCCGAAAAGGGAAAGCATCAATGGTACTGAGCGGGTGGCACTGAGCTTAGCTCTGAGCATAGTGGTAATTCCGTTGCTCGGCTTTATTCTTAATTACACCCCCTGGGGTATAAGGACGGAACCAATAGTCTTTTCCTCCGTGCTGCTTATCTTTATCTGCTCGATTGGAGGCTGGTTAAGAACAGCACGATTAGCTAAGCAAGAACGGTTTAGTATTGAATTTCAATTGAAAGTACCGGGATGGGGTGTGAATACGCTGGAGAGGGTACTCTATGTAATCCTGGTGATAGTCATACTGGGGACACTAGGCACTCTGGGTTATGTCTTCGCCAAACCTAGAGTAGGAGAGACGTTTACCGAGTTTTATATCCTTGATTCAGAAGGCAAGGCTACAGCCTATCCCCGGCAGCTAAAAGCAGGGGAAGAGGAGACAATACTTATCGGTATCATCAACAGAGAGCACGAGATGGTGACCTACTGGATAGAGATTAAGCCCGAAGGTGTTGTCAGTAGTAAATTGGGACCGATAGTGCTAGAGCACAACGAGAGGTCGGAGCAGCCAGCAATCTTTACCCTAGATAAGCCAGGCGAGGAACAAAAGGTAGATTTTTTACTGTATAAACAGGGACAAAGCGAGGTCTACCAGGCACTCAGCTTATGGGTTGATGTCAGGGAATAAAAACCTTACGGGTTTCAAGTTCTGGCTTCAATTGGATTGCTCGTTAACTCTGTTGATAACACTATCAGCCAGATTCTCAATATTCGAGATATGGCAGTTTTCAAGTATCACTGAATTCTTTACTGATGAGCTGTCTATAACTGTCCCAGCACCAATACTGGTGAACGGACCGATGACTGAGTCCTTGATACGGCACTTTTGGGCGATAGAAACGGGACCACGAATAATGCTATTCTCTATTTTTGTTTCCTCTCTTATTGCTACCCGACCAACTATCTGGCTTTGAGAGTCTACCTCACCTTTGATGTCCCGCTTTAGGTAATTATCAAGGACAGCCCGATTTGCCTTAATAAGGTCTTCTTTCGTCCCCGTGTCAAACCACCAGCCTTTCAGAATATGGCTTCTGACTTCCCTCTCCATTTCTAGAAGTTTCTGTAAGGCATCGGTTATTTCAAATTCACCTCGCCAGGAAGGCTCGATTTGAGCGATAGCTTGATGGATTAGCGGGGTAAAGATATAAACCCCTACCAAGGCCAGATTGCTTTCCGGTTTCTCAGGTTTCTCCACCAGACCTATCACGCTGCCTAAGGCATTGAGTTTAGCCACACCGAAAAGCCGGGGGTCGGGAACTTCCTTCAGCAGGATAAAAGCATCAGGCTGAAGGTTGTTGAATTCGTCAACAAAACTCTTAATGCCACCTTCCATAAGGTTATCACCAAGAAACATGAGGAAGGGAGAGTCGCCAAGGAAGTCCCGGGCAGTTTCTACAGCGTGGGCTAGTCCCAGGGGTTCGGATTGAAGGATGTATGTGATCTGAGCATCCCATTTTGAGCCTTCACCCACCGCTTCCTTTAGCCAGTGTCCCGTCTTCGGCGAGATAACGATACCTATTTCTGTTAGACCAGCTTCCCTAATCTGGTCTAGGATATAAAACAGAATTGGCTTATTGGCAACCGGTAGAAGCTGCTTTGCCATCGTATCGGTGAGCGGCTTGAGCCTGGTACTCTCACCGCCACAAAGAATAAGAGCCTTCATGCCAGATAACATAACTTGTCCTTTATGTCTCCCTATTGTTGTATTTTTTCAAAAAAGCAAATCTCCCAGGTATCACTGTAAAAATGCCCGATTATGGATCTACCCTCATGTAATACTGTCATATGGATAGCCAGATTTTCCAAGTCTAAATCGTAGACTTCATATCTATTGTTCTTTTTTGCTAGAATAGCTTCCCTGAAAAGGCTTACTTTGTCAAGTCCTATCAGGTTAAAACCTATTCATCCCTTCGTAGCCTAAAAACCACACTATGTCGTTCAGGTCAGGGCTGCCTAATCATTTTCGCAGACTTAAAGAACAGGTTTAGCAATTCTCGCAGGCTCACCCCTAATCAAGTTCTCAGTTATTTTCTTTCAGTATCCATCTCAGCCATCTCGAGCCTTGTCTGGTTATGTGACCGCGATAACACACATTCCCTGAGGCATAAGTAGAGGGGATTAAGGGGGTCCCCACGAAATCTTGATTTTGTGGGGTAAGATTAAGGGGGTGGGGTTGATAAATAATCTCTGGAAACCTACAGTTTCTTTTTCTTTAGCACTGAATGGACGGCCTGCTCAATGTCTTTAGCCGTCAGACCGTACTTCTCCAACAGCTCAGCAGGTTTGCCCGATTCAGCATAGGTATCCTTAATAGCCACAAACTCCATAGGCACTGGCTGATTTCTGGCTGCAATCTGAGCGACAATGCTACCCAACCCGCCATGCTCCAGGTGCTCTTCGGCAGTAACAATGGCTCCGGTATCAGTAGCCGCCTTAATAATGGCTGCCTCATCAATAGGCTTAAGGGTGGGCATATTGAGCACGCAGCAATCTATGCCGTTCTTCTCGAGGTTGTCAGCAGCTTCCAGTGCCGCAGCTACCATAATGCCAATAGCAATTATAGTAGCATCCTTGCCCGGTCTCATAACCACTGCCTTCCCCAGCTCAAAGCGATAGTCATCAGTATAGACCAACGGCACTTTGAGGCGAGCCAGCCTGATATAAAAAGGCCCGTAGCTGGAAGCAGCCGCCCTCACTGCTTGAACAGTTTCAATGGCATCGGCAGGAACAATAACAGTAAAACCGGGCAGCGAGGAAATCAGAGACAGGTCTTCAACTGCCTGATGTGAAGAGCCGTCTTCACCGACGCTGATACCGCCATGGGTAGCTACCAGCTTAACATTGAGCATGGGAGAAGCTATGGACACACGTATCTGGTCAAAGCAACGGCCCGGAAGGAAAACGGCAAAGGTGCTGGCGAAGGGTATCTTGCCTGAAGATGCCAGGCCGGCAGCAATGCCCACCATATTCTGCTCGGCAATGCCGCAGTCAAAGAAGCGCCCGGGGAACTCCTTGGCAAAGAAGGTGGTCATCGTTGATGGGGACAGGTCGGCATCCAGCACTACAACATCCGGGTTCTCCTTGCCCAGTTCAACCAGGGTTTTACCATAAGCCTCCCTCATGGAAACTTCCTCAGACATTCCTACTCCAACTCCTTTAAGGCTAATTCTACTTCATCGGCGTTAGGGGCTTTGCCGTGGAAACCAGCGTTATTCTCCATAAAGCTGACCCCCTTACCCTTAATAGTATGAGCAATAATGACAGTGGGTTGACCCTTAACTGATTTTGCCTGGTTAAAGGCAGTAAGAAGCTGGGTGAGGTCATGACCATCAACCTCAATAACATGCCAGCCAAAGGCCTGCCACTTCT
>CAYNFT010000004.1:0-31519 GCA_964396535.1 uncultured Dehalococcoidales bacterium
GCGTTCATGAGCACCCTCCATCAGGGACTCTCTTTGCCCGGCAGCAGGGGACTCCAGTATATATATCGGAACGTCCAGGTAGCGTCCCAAGGCTTGAAAGAATTTGAACCTTGCATCACACACTGCCCCCGAACCTACCAGTAATGTTGGTTTGGCCATTCCTCCTTGAGGTGCCTCCGGCGGTATTTGCCCATCCAAATCTGCCATCCTGGCAGCGTAGCCGAGGCTAGTGCGGCAGTAGCCACACATATGGCTAGGAAAGCCATCAGCCTCAGCACGCTCCAAAAAAGGTCCGAAAGCCCTATAAGATGCGCACATAGCGCCGTAGTTTTCCGGGAAGACGGCTTCTACACCCATGGCAGTAAGGATAGGTGTAGGGATGGTAAGCATACACCAAGCGACGGGTTTTCCTTCCCCTTTAGCTTCTCGCCCCCCCTTGTACATCTCATCTACATAAGCTCTTAGCGCATACATTGTTTTTAGCCTGTTTAATGGTCTTTCTGGGCTTGGTCCTTTGATAGTTTTTTCCGTTGTCACTGCCAAAATCCTCCTAATGAAATAGTTGTAACCCTATGACGTCATCACAATTATATCAAGCAATTTCCTCTTCTTCAAGATTAGCAATTTCTTCCCAGCTATAGCCACCAATTTCAGACTGAGGCTTTTCCTGCCTTCGGCAATCTAGCTTTTAGTATTATTACAACTACATTACACTTTACAGGATTGCCCCTTGCTCTTTTAGCTGGGAAATATCATCCCAGCTATAGCCCAGGTCTAAGAGGATTTCCTCATTGTGCTGGCCTATCTCAGGGGCGGTGGTTTTCACTGCAGCAGGGTTTTGGCGGAACTTAACCGGGGGAGTTGCTAATTTTATCTTTCCTGCCTCAGGATGCTCTACTTCAGCAAAGATGTTGTTAGCCAGGGCTTGAGGGTCAGTGGTAACCTCAACAGGGGTTTGAGTGCGTCCATAGAGAATATTATATTCTTTAAAACACTTCTCCCACTCCTCCATAGTCTTAGAGGCGGCAACTTCATCTATGATGCGAATCAATTCTTCACAATGTTCTCTCCGCGTCTCCATCTCCTTGAACCGAGGGTCATTCTCCAGCTCTGGCCTCCCTATAGCTCGACATAAATCAGGCCAAAAAGGGCCGGCCTGGAGCATTCCCAGCCAAAACCACCGATTGTCCTTGGTGCGGTAGCTATTCCATAATGGATTCCCCGCCTTGGTACGGTCGTTCGGGATGGGCTCTCGACCAAATAGGGCGCTCTGGGTATCTGCAGCGATGGTCCAAGTACCGGTATGAAACAGAGAGACTTCCAGCTCCTGTCCTTCACCCGTTTTTTCTCTGTGTAGCAGGGCAGCCAGGATACCAGCGATAAGGTAGGCTGCGGCCGCGGTATCTATCATACCTGGGCGCTGCGCAGGTGGGGGACTTCCCGGTTCATCTATCAAATACATTATCCCGGCGCGAGCCCACGCTGCCGCAAAATCAAAGCCTCGCTCATCCTTGTCCGGTCCTACTGAACCATAACCGTTGATAACGGCGTGAATAAGCCTGGGATTAACCTTGCTGAGGCTAGCATAATCCACTTTAAGCTTCCTGATCGAACCTGGTTCATAGTTGGATAGGAAAACATCAGCTTTCTGAATAAGCTTGTAGAAGACCTCCCTGCCCGGCTCCTTTTTCAGGTCTAATGCCAGTGCCTTCTTGTTCCTATTAAACACCTGGATTATCGAGTTAAGTGCGCCAGTAGCCACCCCTTTGACTCTTGTTGTCCCTCGGAACATCTCCCCTGTAAGGGGCTCTATCTTGATTACCTCAGCCCCCCAATCGGCTAACATGGCACTAGCCGCCGGGCCAGCTACAACTAACCCCATCTCAAGTACCTTTATACCTTCGAGTATACCTGCCATTTCATCTCCTTATCATTATTTGCTGTTTACCCTGTCCTTGCCATATAGCAAATATATATCACAAGCGACATTGCCACCGCTCATTAACGGAGACTTTAAGCAAGCTTCTTTATGTTAAATCAACTATGCTTTAGTCTTTCTGAATTACCTCCACAATGTCCTCAGTGGCATCCATTTTTATATAGTCTCCAGTGTTTTGATTACCTCCAATACATTCTTGTCAAGTTTGCACCATGGCCATTACTGTCTCTACGATGCCAGGCTTCTTAGTATCCCATGGATTTCTTCATTTCCGTGTCTATCCAGACATAGCGGGCGTGTTTAGTCGGGGTAAAATAACCTATGCTGACTTCACCATGGAAATTTTGCAGCCACGGCCACCACATGATATACGTTTGCGGCACTGGCATCCATATTCCCCAGCAGTCCTCCATTACTTCTGGCATTAGGTCCTTTACAGCTTTGACCCAGACAGCATCATTCTTCCCGAGGTTCAGGTTAATTATATCCCAGACTGCCCTGGTATTCGCTGTTTCATAGAAAGAGACGTCGTCTGCACTATCCTTGCGCATGAGGTGCATCTGCCAGGGCATTGAATACATCTTCGTCTCTTTGTATATCATCTCTTCATGAGTTCTGCCCCGGTTCACACTACTGAACACACCGCTTTCCAACTGGTTAATCTGCATATCAACGCCGACATCAAGCAGGTACTCTCTGATTATGGAAAGGAAATCCGTATCTTGAGCCGAGTTACAAATGATTTTGGTTTTAAAGCCGTCGGGGTAGCCTGCCTCAGCCAGAAGCTTACTTGCCTTCTCCGGATTATAGCTAGTCATGATTTCCTGTGCACTGCAACTCGAGTCGGGAAGTGTTGGCTCTGTTGGCAACTCCTCAAGCGGGGTGTAAAAATCCTTGTGAGCCGTAATATCGTAGAAGGGCCAACCTAATAATTGAGCATGACCTTCATAGTAATCGTCCATTAGCTCCTGCTTGTTTACCGCCAGGTTGAGCGCCTGCCGGACCCTGAGGTCGTTGAAAGGTAAATCCTTATCCAGCCTTCCGGTTGGTATTTCGTTCATGCCGTAGGCAGCTATATATTCTAGCTCTGGGCACTGCTTCATTAATATCTCTGCGTCTTCCCATGTAATACCTTGGTACTGATCTATCTTACCTGTCCGGAATGCTGCCAGCCGTGAAGAGAGGTCAGATATTATCAGATGCTTGATGCCGTCCAGATAGGGTAGTTGATTCTCCGGGTGAAGCGGGTCATAACCATAGTAGTTAGGGTTCCTCGTGTATATTAACACACTGGCAGGAACATAATCTGTCAGCATAAATGCTCCGATCGTATTAGCATTTCTCCAGTCTGTCTGGTCTCCGTATTCCTCTGTTACATCACGGCACCGCATGTAACACCGCTCACCACACTGCAAAAGAAGGTATCCCTGCGCAAATGAAGGAACCTTCAGTTCTACCGTATACTTGTCAGTAGCCGTTATTGATATTGGACGAGAATCCAGCGGGGCAAACACGTCTAAATTAGTTCCCTTGGTCGTCCACTCCGAATATAAGCTCCAGGCTGCATCCTCGGCGGTAAACTCCCTGCCATTTGCCGGATACTTGTTCTCCCAGTGAATCCCTTTACGGATATGATAGATGATGGTTTCATCATCGGGCAACTCCCAACTTTCAGCTACTTGACCAGTCTCTAATCCTATAATACCTAGAAACCCGAGTTGCCAGTCAGTTTCGTTAGTGCCCGCCGGTCCTTTTGCCCAATCCCCCGTGAGTAGTTCATCATGAGAGATGTTAATGCTCGGGGTCAACAGTGACATCGTAACCAGCGGATCAAAACCCCCCGGATCTGAGCCGAATCCCATAAGTATCCCGCCATACTTCGGTACCTCTGGAGGCAGCAGCCCCTCTTCTTCCTCCACCACCTCTTCCTCCACCTCTTCTTCTGTTACTGTTACTTCTTCCTCCCCTACCTCCACTTCTTCCTCCCCTTCTTCTGCCGGGCCACAGGATGCCATCACCAGCGATAATGCCATCAAGCAACTGACCAGCATCCAGACAATCTTCTTCATTCTCATTTCACCTCCTCACCTAATTTGATAAATTCGTGCCAATCAATCTCCCCTAAACTATCTCATCTATTTAACTTTGGTCCTTTGCCGTTTCAGGTGTCTACTCTCAAGGGTGCACCTCCTTGGCCGACCCTGCCGCTCAGGCCGACTCCCCCCACGGCTCCGGACACGGCAGGAGTATGGCTGGTATTTAAGCTGAGATAAGCTGCTTACCCTCAGCACCCTGGTTTCCCCGGGCAAGGCCAGCACTCTTTACTTCGCTATTTTTTTAACTGACTCCTTTTCCGCTGTTTCCCCCATGATATTTCTGAGGCTTGCTAGCAAGCTGTCTCTATTAAACGCAAAAAGGCATCAACAACCACTATACTACTTAGCGATTTTGATGCCCTCATATGCATCATATTATCTCTCCAGCTTTACTTCATCTACACGCAGGACGAGAACATGTTATTTTTAATACTTACCTCATATGGTTGTCGCACATTATATTCCTCTCCTACGTGTTTGTCAATAGAACGTACTTGTGACTACCGGACTATTGGCTGCACGAAGGCGCTCTGTGTTTGCATCCAATTATCGTTGCACTTTTCTGACATTTGTTACTAGGTCTTACATGCCAGATAGTCGTTGGCTTGCTCCGAAATCTTGGGGGTTGAATAGCCTGGTTTAAAGCCGAGGTATTGATTGAAGAGTGGTGGGAAGAGTACAATCTGTTACGAACGCATGATTCACTCAACTACCGACCACCTACTCCTGAGACTGTTATTACGGGAAAACTCCACTTCAAGAAGTGGCATATAACTATTGGAGGCAGGTCACTTAACTCCTAAACTGACTATGAGATTCAGGCGACTAGAACGATGAAACTATCCGAAATACTAGAACATCAGCCCCTGGTTAGAAGTATCCCTGATGCCCGTGTGCAAATCAGGAAAAGCCTTATCGCTTCGGGCAAGCGCCTTGTGGTGATTGATGACGACCCAACCGGTGTGCAAACTATCCACGGCGTCAGTGTATTTATGAACTGGTCGGTAGACGTTCTCCGCAAAGCCATTGCTTCTGAAGAACCGGTGTTTTTTATATCTACCAATTCGCGCAGTCTGAGCCCAGTAGAAGCACAGGGTCTTAGCCTTGAGGTAGGGCATAATCTACGGGAGGCAATCCAACTGGAAGGAGTAGAGATTTTACTTGCTTCCCGCAGCGATAGTACATTACGCGGGCATTTCCCTTATGAGGTAGATGCTTTGACATCCGGGCTCGGACTGGAACTCGACGGCATTATTATTGTCCCTGCTTTCTTTGAAGCCGGGAGATATACTATTGATGATATCCACTGGGCGGAGCAGAATGGGGAACTGGTTCCAGTACAGCAAACTGAGTATGCCCGTGACCCGATTTTTGGCTTCAAGAACAGTAACTTGAAGGCGTGGGTGGTGGAGAAAACGAATAATTTGATAAGAGCTTAGGATGTCAAATCGATACCTTTGAAACTGTTACGTGAGGGTGGTCCAGAAGCAGTGACGGGAGAACTACTTAATGCATCGGATAGAGTGCCTGTTATTGTTAACGCTACCTGCTATGAAGACCTGGAGGTTCTGTCTCTGGGAATCGTGTCAGCAGAGGAAAAAGGTAAAAAGTTTGCTTATCGTTGCGCTGCTTCTTTCATCAAGGCACGGGGTGGATTTGAAGATAAACCCCTGCTAACTCACCAAGATTTGGCTACAGGTAGTGGACCAGGGCTGATAGTAGCTGGCTCGTATATAGAGAAGACGTCCCGACAGTTACAGCAGCTACTTGATTCGGGGTTGGCCGAGGGCATTGAGCTAGGAGTTCAAGAGCTCCAGCGAGAGCAAAGCAGGCAAAACGAAATCCAATCAGTATCAGAGATGGTGAACCAGAAGTTGGCTGCTGGGGTAACTACAGTCCTTTACACATCAAGAAAATTACAAGTAGCTTCAAACCAGAATTTCCAAGAGATTGGTAACGTTATAATGCAGTCACTTTGCGAGGTGGTAAGACGAATTCAATTTCGGCCTAGCTATTTGGTAGCCAAGGGAGGTGCCACCAGCATTGAACTGGCAAGAGCAGCTCTCAACGTGAGAAAGGCTTTCGCAATGGGTCAGCTAATAGATGGAGTGCCTGTCTGGCGATTAGGGGTAGAAGCACGATGGTCAGATATTCCCTATGTAGTATTTCCAGGTAACGTGGGTGATGATAGCGCACTGCTAAGAGCGATTAAAATCCTCCGGGGATAATAATAAGGAAGAAAACATTGTAGACTATCAGAGGAGAATAGGAGAGATGCTGTATAATAGCTTGTTCTGTTACCAATTGTAAGCTTTGTAAGCTTGACAGCCAGCAAGTATGAGCTTAACATAGCCACTACGAAGAATATGAGAAATCCCAGTTTGAGCAGTTAATATAAATGCCGCGCATCCAAATTCAAACAACATATGCATTAGCTAACAGAGCCTGGATCGTGATGCTTTGAGGCACTGTAGGCTTTATAACTGGTGCAGTTATCTTGTTGCACCCCATTGCAAGCGTACTCAGAGAATCCCAAGAATTCATAGCAAGACCAGAGGTCTGTATATGGCTTTTACTAGATTGTACCCAAATGGCATTCTTCTTCATCATTTTCGTACCAGTTCTTAGGTCAGTAATGCAACTTAAGCAATACTTTATGGGTAACAGGTTAGAAATTGCAATATCGCTAGTCATTCTACTAATCTTAGTTATGGCCGTTCCTCTCGCATCAAGATATTTCATACCATACATTTATGATTTGGGAGAACAGCTACCATTTATTCCCGTAAAGCTTAGCATATTCGCGTTTTTCGGTGGTCTGGTCGCATCTTTGGCGGCGATGGGTAGCTGGCTTGTTTATGCTGGCCTTAGAAGTAGTCATTGGAATGCTGGGGCAAAGAAGGAACGCATTCAACGTTACCTGAGTTTTAGAGAGTATTTACAGCAATTTCTATGGATTGCGGGGCTAATGCTGGGTTTGACCATATTAGCTGCAGGTGCTTTTAGTAAGGTTCACACTTCAATGGAGCGTGAATACTCTCCATTATTTGTGTTGGCCTACGGTGCAAGTTTGACTATTATTCTTATCCTCATTTATATTCCCATATATAACTCCCTTGTTGCTGTCGGACGTAAACTCTGTGACTTATTCCTTCCTATGCCATTACCAAATTCGAAATCGTGGATGGATGTCTATTCTAAAAGAATTCCTACAAGTGAATATAACAGATGGGAAGAATCTTCAGGCTAGCGTCGCGATTCTCATTCCACTCCTTAGCGGTGTTATCTCTACTTTGCTCGGTCAATGATATGAACCATAGCCCATTTAAGGCTTTAATTAGTTGCCCTAAATATGTCACGCTGGCAATAAAAGTCCAGAGTGTGTGACGATTCGTGTTGCATTATGTAGCCGCCAATACTACAATTGAGACCAAGCTTTTACTGCAGCGGGCAAGTCAGGGTATCTCAAAACGTTAGAAGACTCTCAAAGCTAAAGCAAGGAGGATACTATGAAGATAATAGCCAATGGGATTTCTATGAACTACGAGCTGGTAGGTAGCGGAAAGTGCTTAACATTGATTCATGGTGCGGGCGACAATCTAAACGCTTGGTTTAATCAGGTAGCGGATTTCTCGCAACGTTACCGGGTCATGACCTACGACGTCCGAGGACATGGGCAGACAGAGCTTTCTGAAGAGGAACTCACCACAGAACTATGGGTTGATGACCTCTACGCCCTGCTGAAAGCCCTTAAAATCAGTGAGACCTTCCTTCTGGGGCATTCCATGGGCGGAGCGATAGCGCTCCAGTTTACCCTGGCTCACCCTGAGATGGTCAAGGCTCTCATCCTGTCCAATAGTGCTGGAGTAATGCCCCGTGGAGCAGAGAGCAGAAGCGAGGAGGAGATGCGTCAGATGGCAGCCCAACGCCAAGCCCAGATGGACGCCATCAAGAAAGAAGGCATGGAAGCTATAATTGAGGATAGATTCAGCCGCATGTTTTCTCCAGGTTTTATGGAAAAGCACCCGCAGACTGCTGAGTGGTACAAGTCGGTCTTGTTGCAGAACAGTCCAGAGGGATACCTTCGAGTGATGCAGCGTATGGGTCGTCCCAGCACACCCACCATACCCCCTGACCTGCGCAAAATCACCTGCCCCACCTTGGCCATCGGGGGGGAGTATGACTTTGCTGGGCCAGCAGCAGCTAAGGCTACTCAAGAGGCTATCCATGGCTCGCAGATTAAGGTATTTCCCACAGGACACGCTCCAGCTATAGAGGTACCACGAGAGTACAATGAAACCGTGCTGAGATTCCTCGCCAGCGTAACTGATTGACCATCTCATCATGAGCTGAAATTGACTAGGTCACGATTGCTTGATTTGTTGCATAAGCTCGTAAAACAAAGAAAGCTTAGAACGAATGCAGAACTGTCAAAGAGAAACACGAAGAGGCAGTATCTCCTATCTGGGCTTTTATATTGTTCTCAATGTGGCGGCCGAATGGGTGGACATACCATTCATGCTATCCCTTACTACCGTTGCTATCGAAAAGGCAATCCTGATAGAGTTCCAAAAGGCAACTTACGCAAAACCAAGAAGCCCGGATTAGAAGCCTGAGAACATTAGTATGAAGTTAGACAGCCTGGATTTTACAGGTAAGCAAGAGTTGACGAGACTTCTGGTAGAAAGTGTATTCTATGATGGACGAAATGTTGAGATTTTAACCATCATTCCTCCAGTTGAGCAATTGCATCCAATCCACCGAGGGCGATTAAGGGGGTAAGGTTAATAAATAATCTAAAGCCAGTTACACTTGACGCTACATTACCGGCACTGATATTATCAAACTAATCATACAAAACTTTATGTCAGGGAGGGTAGATGAATTTCATTGAAAAGCTGACCAGCACCGCCCGGAAAAACAAGAGCCTGCTCTGCGTTGGGCTTGACCCTGACCCAGAGCTGATGCCTGAAAATACAGGTATTTTTGAATTCAACAAGGCAATTATTGATTCTACCCACGACCTGGTATGTGCCTACAAACCAAATATCGCCTTTTATGAAGCTCTGGGGAACGAAGGGCTTGATGCCCTGAAGCGCACAAGAGACTACATACCTGATAATATACCGGTGATAGTCGATGCCAAGCGTGGCGATATAGGTAACACAGCGAAGGCTTATGCTAAGGCTCTTTTTGATACCCTTAACTTTGATGCCAGTACAGTCAATCCCTACCTCGGTTTTGATTCAATAGAACCTTTCATCGAGTACCATGATAAAGGGGTATTTATTCTGTGCCGCACATCAAACGCGGGCGCTGTTGATTTTCAGGCTCTCTATTGTGAGGTAGAAAATGACCACCGCCCCCTATTTGAGATAGTAGCCCGTAAGGCCGGCCAATGGAACACGCACGGCAACATCGGGTTGGTTGTTGGTGCTACCTACCCTGAAGAATTAAGATTGATTCGGCAGATTCAACCAGATATGCCCTTTTTGATACCGGGTATTGGCGCCCAGGGAGGAGACCTGGCTTTAACCGTCCGCTACGGGGTTGATGCTCAGGGAGAGAAGGCAATTATCAACTCGTCCCGGCAAATACTATACGCCTCACGGGGAAAGGATTTCGCCGAGGCAGCACGGCAAGCCGCCTCTGAACTGCGTGACCAGATTAATCAGCAGCTATCCAGCCTGAAATCATAAATAAAATGGTTTTGGAGATAAAACTAGGCGATGTAGTTCGCCTCAAGAAAAAGCATCCCTGCGGCAGCTATGAATGGCAGGTGGTCAGGCTCGGCGCTGATATAGGCATCAAATGTCTTAAATGTCAGCACCGTGTTCTTCTTGAAAGAAGTGTCTTTGAGCGCAGATTTCAATCTATTGTCTCCCACCCGGAAATTACTTATTAACCTCACCCCCTATTTTAGTTTGTGTAACCCCATCCCCTCTATCCCCTTCCCCTTGGAAAGGGCTTTACCCTAAAAGCACTATTTTCATGTCATTCTGAGCGCAGTGAAGAATCCCTACTAACCTCTTCTGAGACCAGATTCTTCGTCACTTCGTTCCTCAGAATAACATTCGAGGCAAGCCCCTTGGAAAGGGGAAGGGAACTATTTTTTCTGAAGAGGGACTTCGCCCTCTTAAACACCCCTTTACCAATAACTTAAGGCAGGTTATAATAGTCTAGCGTTCTTAATTCTTCTTTAGCGGAGGTGTATATTGGTCGCTTTATATATAACTTCTTCAGAGAGAGGTAGTGGAAAGACCGCGGTTTGCGCTGGTCTGGGAAAGCATTTGCTAAATGAAAGGAAGAAAATAGGTTACTTCAAGCCGGTTATAACTGACGGTAAAAAACCACCAATGGCAGGTACTGACCGTGATGCGGAATTTATTAAGCACCTCTTTTCATTAGATGAGTCGGTAGACCTCCTGTGCCCTGCTATTAGCGGCGGGAGTAAACTAGCCAGCAGCATCAAAGGAGCCTATGCTAAGGTCTCTCAGGGTAAAGACGTAGTTATCATAGAAGGTCCCTCTGAACAGTACCAAGCTTCCTATGACATAGTAAAAACGTTGAATGCCAAAGTGCTCATTGTTGAAACATATTCTAAAGATTTATCAAAGAAAACCGATAGCTACAAGGGTTTTGGGAAATCTCTACTGGGCTTAGTTTTGAATAAGGTACCAAAAAGCAGGATGGAACAGGCTCGCAGTGAGGCGTCCGCCCGGCTTGATAAAGTCGGATTAAATATTCTGGGCGTGCTGCCTGAAGATAGAAGCCTTTTAGCCCCAACCATGGGTGAGTTGGTCGAGTGTATTCAAGGAGAGATAGTATACGGCGCTGAGCAATCAGCAGAGCTGGTAGAAAACCTTATGCTAGGAGCGATGGTCGTAGACCCTGGGCCAGACTATTTTGGTCGAAAGACTAACAAGGCAGCAATAATTAGAAGCGACCGTCCGGATATGCAAATGGCCGCTATGCAAATCTCAACCAGATGCCTTGTCCTCACCGGTGATACAGCACCCAAGTCAGTCGTTCTTGATAGAGCAGAAGATAAAAATGTGCCTATTATTTTGACCAGAGACGATGCCACCGCCGTGGTGAAGAATATCGAGGACGCTTTAGGCGAAGCCAGGTTTAACCAAGAAAAGAAGCTACCGAAGCTAATTGAAGTTATGGAGCAGAACCTCGATTTTCAGGTGCTATACAAAGGACTGGGGCTAGCTGGTCAAAAGAAGACAAGGTAAGCCACCAAGAATCTTTATTAACCCCGCTATCTAAGCCTCTCTTTTCCTCACCGGAGAGAGGAAGATAGCTTTTTTAGCTATCTTCAAACATCCGGTCCAATAATTTGAACCACCCACTCTTATGAGAGAGAGTGTCACTACCCCCTGCGAATAAGTAAAGATTATTGATAAAATACATAGTTTGTTATACAATTTGGCTTGTGCCTTGGTTTGACTTAGAGGCTAAGGCTCCAAGAAATCTTCTAAGGAGGGTAGGTGATTGAATGCACTAGGAAGACATTTACTACTGGAACTGAAGGACTGCGACAGGGAGGTGTTAAATGACCTGAACTTTCTCAAAGGTATTCTGCAAACGGCGGCAAGCGAAGCCGGGGCCACCGTGCTGGGAGAATCCTTTCACCAGTTCAATCCCCAGGGGGTAAGCGGGGTAGTAATCATTGCGGAGTCTCACCTGTTTATCCATACCTGGCCGGAATGCAGCTATGCCGCTGTCGATATCTTCACCTGTGGAGATTCTGTACAACCAGGGAAGGCAGCACAGATACTGATAAGTAAGCTTGGCGCTAAGAACCACTCTATTTTAGAGATACAGAGAGGAATTCTAGATACTGAGTAGAGCAGTTTGGGATAAAAATTATGGACGCAGACCCTGATAAATGGTTTTACGATAAAGTAAGTAAAGACTTAATTCAACTGCACAGTATCAAAGAGGTGCTGTACAGGGGACAGACAAAGTTCCAATCTATCGAGGTTATCCGTACCGGTAGCTTCGGCAAATGTCTGGTGCTGGATGACAAGATTCAATCCAGTGAGGTTGATGAGTTTATCTACCACGAGGCATTGGTCCAGCCAGCAATGATAACTCATCCCTGCCCGGAAACGGTATTTATTGCTGGTGGTGGTGAAGGAGCTACCTTAAAGGAGGTATTATACCATAATACGGTAAAGAGAGCAGTGATGGTTGATATTGATGAAGAGGTGATAGCTCTCTGTAAGAGGTTCTTTCCCGAATACAGCCAGGGTGCTTTTGAAGATGAACGAACCGAGCTTCACCATACCGATGCCAGAGATTATCTGGCTAAAAGTGGAGAAGCCTTTGATATAATTATTATTGATTTGACCGAGCCTATTGAAGAAGGCCCAGCCTATCTGCTCTACACCCGGGAGTTTTATCAGTTAGCCCGAGACCGGCTTACCGCCAACGGTATCATCACTCTTCAGGCTGGCTCGGCAGCTTACACTGAACTACTTGGTTTTTCTTCAGTATATAACACGCTAAAGAGCGTTTTTCCAAACGTCTATCCTTACCAGATAGACGTTCCCTCCTTTGGTGGTCCGTGGGGATTTTGCCTTGCCTCGCTGAACCTCGACCCGATTATGTCACCAAGTGAGGTTGACAGCAGAATATCCACCAGGTCTCTTAGCTGTCTTAAGGTTTACGACGGACTTACCCACCAGTCGATGTTTTCCCTGCCCAAGCACATCAGAGCCGACCTGGAGAGTCAAACAAGGCTCATAACCGACAACGAGCCTCTATATACCTACACCAGCTAAGAACACATGCCCGAGGCTCACTCATGAATATCGATGTTCGCTCCACTACACCTGAAGATGCTGAGACAATCGCGCAGCTCAGTATTGAGTTTGCTGATTATCTGCGCCCACAATAGAATCCGCTATTACATAAACAAGATTGTTTACAATCCCAAGCCACATTGCTCAAGCCAGCCTTTCCTCCCACCACCCCCCAATTCAGTTACACTGCCACAACTGTAATACTGTTTTTATCACCTGTCCTATCAACCATACTTCCGAGAGCAATACTAGAATTTGTGCCAGAACAGATTTATAATAGTGGCAATATTAATTTAATAGCTGCAAAGCCGATAATATAGAAAACGTAAGAAAGGAGATTCATCATGAATATAGAGGAACTGGAAGCCAGGCTCAAGACTCTGGAGAATCAAGTCAAGGCTCAGGAGGACCAGATTAGAACTCTAAAGGACATCGAGGCGATTAAGAGACTGCAAAAGGCGTACGGTTATTACGTCGAACACATGATGGGACAGGAGATAATAGACTGCTTTTCAGACAGCCCTGACGTTGTTCTAAACTGGCTTGAAGGCAAGTGGCTGGGCAAGGAGGGGGTAAAAAGATATTTCGCACGCGCCGCAAGAGGTGATAACCCGCCGGGATTTTCGCACCAGTTGATGCCGACCGCAGGCCTCATAACTATCAACCCTGACGGCAAAACCGCCAAAGGGAGGTGGTATGCCTTTGGTGGAATTTTCTCTTCGAAAGAGGGCAAGGTGGACAGTGGCTCCCTAACGAGCGGAATATATGAAGTGGGATATATTGAAGAGAACGGTATCTGGAAAATGCTGTCAATCGATTGGGTAATACCTTACGGCGTCAGAATAACTGAAGGATGGTCTATGCCCGAGCAACTTGGTAGGCGGCTTATCGAGGGCGAGACCCCAGCTCCCCGAGACGAGAGCACCAGACCTGGTGTATCTTTCCCCACACCTGACGTCCCCATAGATAAAAACGACCTGCGTTATGTAGCGGGTTATATCTTCCCCTTCCACTTCAAGCACCCCGTTACCGGGAAGGAGACTTCGGAAGCCAGACGCAATTCCACCCTGAAGCCAAGACCAAACAGGTTCTGACCCAAGTAAACACAAGAAGTTCCAGCCTTATTCAGAAAAAAGGAAACATTAAAATGATAGAATATAGACATGGAAAATAAGATGTACGAGCCTAAAGAAATTAACAAGCTTGATTTAGAAAAATATGGATTATCGTATCTTGAAGGTAGAAATATTCTAACTTTGACTAGTTCTGATATGGATAGGCTTTTAATCGCACTAGGTAATGATGATATATCACTTAATGTACCTATACCCTGCACTCACGATAATGTGCAAGAAGTACTCTCCTTTTCTGAATGCAGGAGATGCGGTAAATGCTGCATACCAAATCCGCTAAATCCGGAAAGCCCGGGGGTGGAAGTATCCAAAGAAGAGCTTAATTCAATCGCCAACTATCTCCAGTTACCCTATGAAACCCTAGAAGAAAAGACAGCCGTAGGAAAAGTTGTGCCCCATCCATTCCAGATGAACAAGCTATCTTTTACCAGGTGGTTGCCTCTACCCTGTCCATTTTATATTACGGAACAAAATAAATGTCAGGTGTATCCGGTAAGACCTGTTGTCTGTAAAATTCATCCTGTCATCTTCACCGGCGATTATACGTATATATCAATTAAAGCTAACTGTGATTACGGTAAGGACTTGATTATTGGTGCATTTAGATACGTGAGAACGAGTGACCCAAATCTTGAGATAAAGTTATAGCCTGTTTCTTTGTTAACGACCAGGATAAATCTGCCTTATCATCAAATAATTTTACGGCTATAACTCAGATTTAGATGCACTTTTTTAATGATAAACAGACTATGAAATAACTGAATTGGCAAAGGGGAGCATCACCGCTCCCCTTAAGTTCGTCTGCAAAGCCTTATACTTATACTCACCACTGGACAAACATCGGCATGACTACGTGGATGTAGTTATCCACTCCTACGGGGCGAATAACGCCGGGGCTCGATGGGTTGGTTGTCTCCAGAGCCACCTGCGGCTCATGAAGCGCACTAAGCACGTCAATCAGATACTTACCGTTAAAGGCAATCTTTGCCTCTTCACCCTCAACAGTGGCATCAATCTCACCGACATCGTCGCCTATCTCCTCAGAGCGGGCTGAGATTGTTAGCTTGCCTGGCGCTAGCTCACCACCTGATGTTACCACCAGGCGGACAATGCCACTACCATCACGGGCAAATATGGAGGCTGTCCTGGTTGCCCTCAAGAATTCGGCAACATCAACCGTCACTCGGGTATTGTAGCTTTGGGGAATAAGTTGAGCGTACTGGGGGAAGGTGCCCTGAACAAGCTGAGACACCAGCTCGGTATCTTTCAAACGAAATAGAGCCTGGCTTCTGTTGGGATTTATTGTTATGTCAACTGTCTCCCCCCCGTCATCCATAAGTCGGTTTAGCTCGGTCAGGGTTCGTGCTGGAATAATAACCTCAGTCTTCTGGCTAACTGGGGTAGTGAGAGGTAGCTTATACACTGCCAACCTAAAACCATCAGCCGCCGCCAGTGTCAACAGTTCACCATCAAACTGGGCATTAACACCGGTAAGCACCGGGCGAGATTCTTCCGAGGCAGCAGCAAAAGCCACTTGGCTAATTCCTTGACTAATGGCTCCTACCTCAACCTTGGTAGTAGTACCCTCATCAATGGCAGGTATCGGGGGAAAATCCTTGGCATCCACCCCGCTAATTCGCGCCTCAAATCGGGCACACTTCAATCCCAATGTCTTAGTCCGAGGAGAAAGGTCAATATCAACCCTATCGTTAGGTAAGGAGTTGACAAACTCGGCGAGAAGGCGAGCTGGCACAGTAATTGTTCCCTCTTCCTCCACCGTAGCACCAATCCAGTAACTAATAGCCATTTCCAGGTTGGTAGCAACAAGCTTAAGCCGTGATTGGTCTGTAGCTAAGAGGACATTATTGGTTATGGGCAGAGTTGTTCTAGTGGCTACTGCCCTCCCGACTACACCTAGCCCTCGACTTAGATTCTCCTGAAGACATGATAGCTTCATAGCGCACCCCCAATGTAACTAGTGGTGAAAAGTAGTATATACTAAACAATCAGCTCTCTTCAAGGTTGATTGTCGTTTTTCTAACAATTAAAATACTTTTTTGCAGTAGCTGACGCACTTTTTTGGCTGCTTGCCCTCGATGGCTAACTTGATTTTTTGTTTCCAGAGGTAACTCAGCCATTGTCTTACCTATCTCAGGAAGATAAAAGATCGGGTCATAGCCAAAGCCCCGTTTGCCTTTCGGCTCAAGGGTTATAAACCCTCGACACTCACCAGAGCAGAGCTCCACCTTTCCACCAGGTGTAGCTACAGCAATTACGCATCGGAAACAGGCAGAGCGCTCCTGCCATGGCACATTTCCCAGCCGTGACAATAAGTAGTTAATCCTATCCCGGTCGGAAGCACCTTCACCAGCATAACGAGCCGAAAGCCGACCGGGCTCACCACCTAAGGCATCAACCTCCAATCCAGAATCATCAGCCAAAGCCAATAGCTTACTCTCAGCAGCTAAGAGTGTTGCCTTTAACCTAGCATTCTCTTCCAGGCTTTTTCCCACCTCATCAACTACGGTAGTAATGCCCTGCTCAGCTAGAGTAACCAGCTCAAGAGGGATGCCTTTAAGGAGACTTTTATACTCACGGGCCTTACCTTGATTGTTTGTCGCCAGAAGAAGCTTACAACTCATGGAACAACAGACAAGCAAGTTATTTCGAAGACGCTATGAGGTCATCGATGGGTATGGCAGCCATGGTCATAGTCTGGAGAGTACCTCTCGACCCCAGTTCCAAAGCTATTTTAGTTATTGTAGTATTCCCTACGGTTTCTATAATGTTTATGAAATCGTAGGGGCCGAGAATGGCATACTGGGCCAGTATCTTGCCTCCCATCTCCTCGACTTCCTTATTGACCTCTTTTATTCTCCCAGGATTACTCTTTAGTGTCTTCCTTCCCTCGTCAGTTAAAGTAGTAAGCATCACATAGACTGCCATTTATTCACCTCCGACTCAAACTATTATAAACTAGTATAATACTTCCTAAACGTATACTGTCAAGTTTAGCTGGGAACATTCGAGCCCCTTTGATTCTGGTTAGTCAAGAGGAGTAAACCTTCCCTCCAGTTTTTCCATTATCTGGCTCATAGTTGTGTATTCCATTTCCTCCAAAGGCAGGCGGTGTGGCTCAAAGGGACCATGCCTACGCATCATATCAGCCATCTCATTCGCCTGGTGGCGGGCATTATCAAAGGACTTATCGGCAAACATGTCGCGAGGCCCTATCAGCTTGCCTTCAGCAAGCTGGAAACCAACCGCCGTCACTCGGGGCGGCCCGTCGAAGCGAGTCGGAGTGCTATCACCAATAGCTACCGGCATAAGGGGGCCATGATGTGAGCCCCGCATCCATCCCTCCACCAGGAAGGGAGAAGCGAATGGTTCTACAACCTCCCCTACTGCCGGGAACACACCCTGGGAGCGGACAATACACACCGGGTCATCCTTGCCTACATATCGCCCGGCAATTAACGACAGACGCTGGGTAGAGGATGAAGCGGCTATCTCTCCACTTGCACGATGATAGACTGCCTTTACCATAAAGCGTGAAGGTGCCCCTATGAAGACCAGCATATCATAAATTTCCTCAGGAGCATTAAAGGTTACCTTTCTGTGTTCCTTTACATCGTGCACCTCAAAGGCATAACCCTGGTGCATACTCTCAGCAATAACCAGACCAATACTATTAAATGGGTCGGCGAAAATCTTATATAAGGGCAAATTCCAAGCTCCAGATGAAGTCTTGTCTGCCATAAAAATAATAACCGGCTCAGACGCTCGCTCCTCGAACTGCATCTCAGCTACTCCTGGCCCCATCCCCTTAATAGTGCCTGAGAAAGCATCCGACAGCAAATCCTGTCCGGCACCATAAAGTTTCAACTTTTTAGCCACCTCTGTACAGTCCACAAAGGTATCCCAGGCCAACTTATGGATTTTCTCATTATCTATACCCTGCTGGTGAGTCATAATCAATTGTAGGTCATCACCGCACTTGGTTACATGATAGTCAATTAGTAGTCCTTCTCCCTTTGCCTTAGCCATATTATCGTCAGCTTTAGCCAGGAGGTCAGGATGCGACTCAGAATGGCCCACATAACCACCAACGTCAGCCTTAATTACACTTAGTGTTACATTCATAATACCTCCTTCTGTATTTAATAGTTAATAATCGATGCCCCGTCGCGCCATTATTCCCTCATCGTAGGGATGCTTAATCTTCAAGCACTCAGTGACCAGGTCAGCCAGTTGAACTAGCTTGGTATCAGCATAACGGCCGGTAAGGATAAGCTCTACATTCTGAGGCTTATCACGAATAAGTTTAACCACTTCCTCCAGTTCAATCAACTGCCAGGCTACAGCTATATTTACTTCGTCCAGCACTATCAGGTCATAGTCACCACTAAGCATAGCCTCACGGGCAGTTGCCAGAGCCTTCTTTGCCTCCTCTTTTTCCTCTGGCTTAACATTGGACGGGTCGGTAAAGGTATTAAATCCAAATCTGGCTATCTTTACATCGGGCACCTTAGAAAGAAAAGCCCATTCGCTGTAGGGATAGTCGCCCTTCATGAATACAACAATACACACTCTCAGTCCCTGACCCAAGGCCCGGACTACCGTACCAAGGGCTGCTGAGGTTTTGCCCTTACCATCGCCAGTGAAAATCTGAACGAGTCCCCCTCTGAAGGGTTCTGACGACGAGCCAGGTAATGATGCCATTTCCGCCAATAAACCTCCAAAACAAAATACTGGTAGCAAAACAACCAAAGCCTATGCTTTTAAAAGCAAGGACAGTTTAACAATCTAACCCCAGCTATGTCAAGAAGCAGGACAGACTCTATCCTGTTTTTATGAAAGCGATTATTCTTGTAGCTAGCCTTGTTTAATGGTAAAATAAAAAATCTGTGCAGGGAAGTAATTTAACCTGCGCAGTGTGACCAAATAAGTAGAACAGGAAGGTAAAAATGATTATTGAAAAGCTCGAACTAGAACCATTCGGTTCTAACTGTTATATTGTGGGCGATGAATCTAAGAAAGAGGCAATGATAATTGACCCCGGTGCCGGGGCTGAGCAGATTCTAAAGAAGGTGGAGGATTTGGGACTTGAGATAAAGCTTATCGTCTTAACCCACGGGCACCCGGACCACATTGGTGCTCTGGGAGAAGTCAAAGAGGCAACTGGCGCCGAGGTTGCCATTCATGCTGACGAGGCCAGGTCTCTTGAGGGGAGGCAACGTTTTGGAGGTCCAGGATTCGGTTTTTCTTCTCAACCCCCTTCTCCCCCTGACCGGTTACTTAACGGTGGCGATAGTATTGACATTGGTGACCTGCATTTTCTGGTTATTCATACGCCCGGTCATACACTGGGTGGTATATGCTTACTGGGGGAAGGAGTAGTTTTCAGCGGGGACACTCTGTTCAACTTTGGCATCGGCAGGTTCGATATGCCTGGCGGCGATGGCCGCCAGCTAATGGATAGCATTCATACCAAGCTTATGGTTCTGCCTGATAATACAGTTGTTTATCCCGGTCACGGCCCTAAGACTACTATCGGCATCGAGCGCCAGGGGAATCCCTTCCTGCGCAGTTAACCCATAGTTTGTAA
The DNA here is from genome assembly GCA_964396535.1 of uncultured Dehalococcoidales bacterium. Taxonomy (GTDB): domain Bacteria; phylum Chloroflexota; class Dehalococcoidia; order Dehalococcoidales; family UBA2162; genus CAYNFT01. Next base: position 19,593 of record CAYNFT010000004.1, read on the forward strand.
ACAAATTTAAAGGGGGCTCTCTGCTATAGCAGAGAGCCCCCTTTACCATCCAGAGTTCTTAGATTTCCTAAAACCCCAGCAATTTTGAAAATATCAGGCTAAAGCTTGCCGCAGCTCCGGCGAAAACGACCGATACCATTGCCATTAGTTTTATCAGAATATTCAAGGATGGACCTGATGCATCCTTGAAGGGGTCCCCTACTGTATCGCCCACGACGCTAGCTTTGTGTGCCTCCGAACCTTTCCCGCCCAGGTTTCCTGCTTCAATATATTTTTTAGCATTGTCCCAGGCTCCCCCAGCGTTGTTCTGCATAATAGCCAGTGTAAATCCCGCAGACAATCCTCCAACAAGGACTCCCATGACTGCTCCCGGACCAAGAATAATACCCACCAGTATGGGGACAACAATCGCCAGCAGCGAAGGCAATATCATCTCTTTCTGGGCACCTCTGGTGGCAATGGAAACGCACCTAGCATAGTCGGGTTTACCCGTACCCTCCATGATACCCGGGATTTCACGCCACTGCCTCCTTATCTCGTCTACCATCCTCCCACCATTACGTCCTACCGCTTTATTTATCAGGGCACAGAAGACGAAAGCAAGCATACCACCGATAAAAATTCCAAAGAGGATTTTGGGATTCATGAGATGAATTTCATAAATATTTACGAAATCGGCGATGGTTGCCTTCTCCGTCTGTTCAACGGTCCAGAAAATACCGGGCACAACCTCGGCTAACCCATCAGCGGCATGCTCGGCAATACGCATCAACCCTGCCTTTATTTCCTCAATGTAAGAAGCCATAAGGGCAAGACCAGTAAGAGCTGCCGAACCGATGGCAAATCCCTTACCGGTAGCGGCGGTAGTATTACCTATCGAGTCCAGCTTGTCAGTGCGCTCGCGCACTATCGGCTCCAGACCACTCATGGTAGCATTCCCTGCTGCATTATCAGCAATTGGACCATAAGCATCAGTGGCTAATGTAATCCCCAATGTTGAAAGCATTCCCACAGCCGCCAGTCCGATTCCATAAAGCCCCCACATGGGCTCGGTAAATCCTCCGGCGAGACCGAAGCTAAGTAGAATGCCAATGGCAATAGACACGACGGGGATTCCGGTTGAGAGTTGCCCGATAGACATCCCGCTGATAATTACCGTTGCCGAGCCAGTAAGTGACTGATTGGCAACCTCCTTGGTAGGACCATAATCGTAGGAAGTGTAATATTCAGTCGATTTACCAATGATAATGCCTACAATAAGCCCCACTATCATTGCACCCCAGATTCTGACAGCCGGTATGATGCCAAGGTCCGCCTGCACACCCAGCATGTAGACCACGATTCCTCCCGATGTCAGCGCAATAAGTATGGCACTAACATTTACCCCTCTACCCAGGGAACTTAAAAGCTGTGCTGTAGAAGCTCCCTCTTTAGTTCTCACAATGTATATCCCTATGATAGAGAATATAACGCCCAGACCGGCGATAAGCATGGGGACTATCAGTCCCGCAATACCAAACCCGGCAGCTACACCCAGTGCTGCCGCCGCCAGAATGGAGGCGCAGTAGGACTCGTAGAGGTCGGCACCCATGCCGGCTACATCCCCTACATTATCGCCAACATTGTCAGCGATGACACCGGGGTTTCTTGGGTCATCCTCTGGAATTCCAGCTTCTACCTTACCCACTAAATCTGAGCCAACATCGGCCGCTTTAGTGAAGATTCCTCCCCCAACGCGAGCAAAGAGAGCCTGCGAGCTTGCCCCCATGCCGAAGGTAAGCATGGTAACCGTTATTGTACTGAGACTGTAGGCAGTAAAGCCCTTCAGTACCAGCAACCATATGCATATATCCAGAAGCCCGAATCCTACTACGATAAGTCCCATTACCGCTCCACTCCTCAACGCAATCTTTAGCGCTGCAGGCAGTGAAGTTCGGGCAGCTTGAGTAGTTCTGGCATTAGCGTAGGTAGCTGTTTTCATTCCCAGCCATCCGCACAGGCCAGAAAAGAAACCACCGGTAAGGAAGGCGAAAGGTACCCAGGGATTCATTAGCGGAACTGCCATCCCGAAAGCCAGGTATGCCAGGATACCTGCCAATACTACCAGGAATATGGCAACAACCGAGTATTGCCGTTTCAGATAAGCGTTGGCACCCTCTCTGACACCGCTAGCAATATCCTTCATTGCATCGGTTCCTTCAGATTCTCGCTTCATACCTCGATAGAAAAGGAAAGCAAAAAGAAGGGCAAGGATAGCTCCGGCAGGAGCCAGATACCAGAGCAGCGGAATCGTCTCACTCTCTTGAGTTGAGGTAACACCTTCTGCTGCCATCACAGTGCCACCGGAGAAGAGCCAGACTACTAAAATTACAGCGAGAATAATGATAAGCCCAAGCGGTAATAAAATCCTCCTATTATTTTTAAGGGGAATCTTCACGTTCTATCCTCCCTAACATCAAACTTTTTCAGTTTATCCTCTAAATCCTTCTGTCTTATGGCTAATGTCAGGTCACTGCGTGTCCTTTCTAGGACTCCCCGAACCATATCAGTAGTGCGGCGCAGGCCGCCGGTTATAGCATCCGGGAAGTCCATTGTAATTAAGACATTGTAAATGTCATCCATCGCTGACAATAATTCCTCGCCCCGCGACAGGTCACCCTTTCTCATGCTATCCAGAAGGTAACGTCGTAGTTCACCTACAGCTTCACCCAATCCATTCAGGTAAGCAGCATAGTCGATGCCCAGTTCATTGGGGTCAGGAGGTGGTTTTCCTGTTACCAGGGCAAGGGTGACGCTTCCTTCGGCAAACTCCTTTTGGGCATCTCTTAGAAAGCCAGTGTTGCTAAGCCCAATGCCATCGGTTAGAGCTTGCTCAGCCTCGTTAAGGAGGTTACGAGCCGACTTAAGTAATTCTTCAGCATGGTCAAACTCCTGGCGATGCACAGCACGGATAGCCTGGCTTGAGTAACGAATTACTTCGCGACACAGGGGCAACGCCTTCTCCCTGGCCGCATCTTTAGCTGATAAGCTCAATCGTATCTCTTCAGAAATCGAATCCAGATTATCGGTTAATTCACTCACTTCTGTACCTCAAGACCATCTACTATTTGTCGGGCAGCGTCTTCTGGCGACTCTGCTCCTAATACCGCACTGATTACAGCTACCGAGTCAGCGCCAGCAGCTATAACCTCAGAGGCATTGTCTTTAGTAATGCCGCCAATAGCAACAAGGGGCGAGGTTACTGCTTGTCTCACCTGACGCAGCGTTTCCAGCCCGACAACCTTCGCCGGTGTTGTGGTCGATGTTTTGGATGATGTTGGATAGATTGCACCGATGGCGATATAATCGGCGCCTCCAGATTGCGCCTCAACCGCTTGCTCCACAGTAGTTGTCGAACAGCCCACGATTTTATCCAGTGGCAGCAATTTGCGGGCTACTTTAACAGGCAGGTCATCCTGTCCCAGGTGCAATCCATCAGCATTGGTGGCCAGAGCTATATCAAGATAGTCGTTTATTATAAAAAGCACATCCTGTTCAGCACATAGATTCCTAAGCTGCTCAGCTATGGGTAACAATTTCGCTTTACTCTGGACTTTATCACGCAGTTGAATCGTTTTAGCACCACCACGAATTGCCTGACTGGCAACTTCAAGGTGAGAACGCCCTTTTAGCATTTGCGTGTCTATAATAACATAGAGCCCGGATATATGCTTTATTTTATCCTGGCGCATTAGCCTGGACAGCAACTTTTGCTCTATCGTGTAGAGAGTAAACCGGGCCTGCTTGAATTTATCCGAGTCCAGTTCAGGAGTGGCGCCTGGAACCTTGGCCAGCTCTTCCAGGGTTCTTAAAGATTCCTGCACCCTCCTGGAGTTAGCCACTAACACCAAAGGTAGCTCCTTCTCCTTCTCTTCTCCAGGCACTTCCATATCAATGCCAACATCACTCTCTGAATCCCGGGACTGAAGGAGCCGCTGTTGAAAAGAGAAATCACTTCTTATCAGTTCGTGACGCATGGTCTTTAGTTGTTGAGTCAACACAGCATCATTAAGCAACAAGCGAGCCATTTCTTCAAGGAGGCGAAGCCCTTCGCCGACCCGATTCAGGTTGGCATCAATAATGCGTAACACCTGGTGTGACATCCCTTTCGATGAAGCCATATCTATGAGACCGTTAGGACAAAGTACTTTGGAGGTCTGTAGCAAAGCAGTCTATTTTAGCACAGCCTGGTTAAAGGGTAAAGCATGAGCTTACTTATTCATCACCTATGGCGTTTTCAATAATAGTCAATCTCGTTCAGCTACGATTTTCAGGAAGCCTCTGCTGCTTTAGAAATAATTCCCGTCCAACTGGTGTGTCTAAAGGTATCATGGAGGCATTTTTACATTTTGGACAAGCATCATATCTGCTTGTCTCGCGCCAAACAGTGTAGAGAAGACCAGGCAAAAGAAATACTATCCAGAGAAAGCCCGCCACCGCAAAGAAGAAAGGACTAAGCAAAAGACCTACTAGCCAAAGACCAACCTCTACCCAAAAGCTCCCTTTTGTTAAGCGTTTTGGGTAGCCAACATACCCGCAACTGGTGCAAATATATTGCTTTTCCATGTCATTTCTCCTATCTGCCCCATTCTAAAATCCCTATTCATCACCTACAGCGTTTTCAATAAGCTCGATGCGTGAGAGCTTACCCTTTTGATTTAGCTCTACAGCTACCACATCAATACGCCATAACTGGGGTAGATTACTGTGCGTCTGCTGGTAGTGGGCAGCGGTGGCTTTCATCCTTTCCTTTTTGGTTTTTGTGATTGATTCTTCAGGACTACCAAACTCCAGGCTCGTCTTGGTTCTTACCTCAATAAAGGCAAGAGTATCTTTCTGCCTGGCTATAATATCGATTTCACCCTGAGGGCAACGGTAGTTACTTTCTAAGATGCGATAGCCTTGTTTTTTTAAGAAATCCCGGGCTAATTTCTCACCCAAAATACCTACATCTCTGCGTTTCATTTCTCTATGAGTTCCCTGACCGGTTTGAAGGATTGGCGGTGGATTGGGGATGGTCCCAGCCGTTGTAAACAGGCGAGGTGCTCCCTGGTACCATAGCCTTTATGACGAGCTAATCCATAACCAAAATAGGCTCTATCGAACTCTATCATCATATGGTCCCGCGACACCTTGGCAACAATTGAGGCGCAGGCAATAGAGAAACACAGACTATCACCCTTGGTTATCCCTTTTTGGGGTAATTTAATCTCAGGAAGGTGCATGTAGTCTATAAGGAGGGTCTGGGGTGGCGGCGAAAGCTGCTCTATAGCTAACTTCATAGCCAATCGTGTCGCCTTAACTATGCCCTGGGCATCTATTACTTCGTAGCCAGCCAGACCAACACCTGTAGCTAAAGCTACTTTGTGTATGTGGTGAAACAGGAGTTCGCGTCTAGCCGGACTCAGTTGCTTGCTGTCTTTTACCAGTCTTAACCAGGGGGCATCGATATTGCAGGGTAGAATAACGGCAGCCGCTACCACAGGACCAGCCAGGGCACCCCGACCGACTTCATCGATGCCAGCGATATACTGGTAGCCCTGTGCTTCAAGTATTCTTTCTTCGGCAAAAGATGGTGCCTGGAGGTTATTTTTTAACCTTACCCTGCTCATGCCGGTCTTCATCCTCAACAGTAATTTCGCTGAGGGGGAGTTCCGCAGTCGCTCCACTCTCTAGCTCAACCATTACCGTTTCTTTCAGAGGGTTACTGCTGACTACTTTAGCTATCCCCATAGGTGTAGACACCCGCTGACCATTCTGGGGTAACTTCCCTTTCATTACGTGGTATTGCTCATTCTCATAGACCAGGCAGCACATCAAACGGCCACAAACACCCGATATCTTCATTGGATTAAGCGGTAATCCCTGTTCCTTGGCCATTCTCATAGAAACAGGGGCGAACTTGCTTAAGAAACTGCTACAGCATAGAGGGCGACCGCACCGGCCACAGCCGCCCGTTAGCTTGGCTTCATCCCTGGGGCCTAGCTGCCGTAGCTCCACGCGTACTTTCAAACGCTTAGCCAATTCCCTAACCAGCTCACGGAAATCAACTCTTTCAGCAGCACTAAAGTAAAGGGTAAGCCGACTGCCATCAAGATTATATTCAGCAGACAGTAACTTCATTGGTAGATTCAGCTTATCAATCAGCTTACCACATTCGACTAGGGCTTCTCTTTCCTTAGATTCAAGCTCCTGGGCATGCTCAATATCCTCGGGTTCCGCCTTACGCACTACCGGCTTTAGCGGTTTCTCCACATCACTGGCCAATACCTGCTTGGGTGAAATGACCACCTGTCCCAGCTCTAAACCACGGGCTGTCTCCACAACCACATAATCATTTGCTTCCAGGTCAATACCTGCCGGGTCAAAGTAATATACTTTACCGGCTCTTTTGAATCGTACTCCAACAATCTCAGCCATAGTTCACCTCAAATTGGGCAACAGGGCTTCCCTCAGCGCTCTTACCAGGTACATCAAGCATCAGCACCTCCAGCACCAGCCGCGGATTGGCGTTCTGCCTGAGCTGTTCACCAGCCGCTTGAATACTACGAATAAAAGCTCTTATTTGAGCTAACCTGCAGCCTCTCGCCATGTCAGAAAGCGAGTCGAGTCGGTCAATATTGGTAATATTATCGATTGAGCCGACCTTAACCAGCAGCAAGTCCCGCCACCAATCAAGCCACAAATTCAGCCTCTCGTGAACTAATCCCCTATTCTGACTAAACTGAGCCGCCAGCTGAGCGGCGTAAGCAAAACGCTCCTCACAATCAGCATTAATAATATCAAGCAACCTATCCAGCCACTCAGCACGCTGATGAAGCAGACTATCATCAAGGGCAGCCGATACCGCCCAACCCAGGCAGCCATGGGAAAGCCTAGCCAGAAGCTTAGCCTTTTCTGGTTCAACACCCCGGTTCTTATTCAGGGCAGCCTCTATCTCACCAACTGGCATGGGGAATAGCTCCACCAGCTGGCAGCGTGAGACAACCGTAGCTGGCAGAAGCCGCTCATTTGTCGCCAGTAATATAAAGACTACTTCTCCTACAGGCTCTTCCAAGGTCTTAAGCAAGCAATTAGCAGCTTCAATTGAGAGGAGCTCAGCCTCATCAATGATAAATACCTTGTGCCTGCCTTCAAACGGCGGTAAGTTAGCCGAGTGCTGGACTTGTCTAATCTGGTCAATGCTGATTTCTGCCCGAGGCCTAGCTTCGGTTGAATCACCGTTATGACCCAAGCCTATAATCTGGACATCGGCGTGCTTGGCTGAAGCTACCTTTTGACAGGAATCACACTGGCCACAGGGAGGCTCAACCGCCTCACAATTCAGCGCCTGAGCTAGATTTAGAGCCAGTGCCATCTTGCCTACATGAGCCGGACCAACAAAAAGATACGCATGAGCCAGAGAATCCGTCTCCAGACTGCGTTGAAGTAAAGATACCGCCCTGTTTTGCCCAATTACCTGCCACACCTAAAATCTACCTCAATTATCCCCCTGCTAAATCTCACGGTCCTGTATACCCGAGGAAAAAAACGGCAATCAATAAAATAATACCACTTATAATCCACAGAGCAAAAAGGAAGTAAGCGAAGCCTGTGCCAGTGAGATGTAATATTACTCTTAATCTTTCTAATTTTTGACCTAGTCCTACTCTGTCGGCAATGAAGTAAACAATACCCCCTACAACTAGTATAACAACAGCCAAACTTACAAGACTCCCGACAATTGACTCTAATATTTCCATTTTAATGACATGTCCTTATTTAGACGAGAACAAATCCTTAAACTAAATCGCATCTGGTCAGGTCTTCAAGGGTTTCCCGGCGTCGAATAAGACGTGCCCTGCCTTCTTTGACCATAACAATTGCCGGTCTAAACGAGGCATTATAGTTCATCGCCTCCGGTATGCTATAGGCACCACAGCCGGCTACGGCTATAATATCGCCGGCCGAAATTAAGGGCAAACCAATATCCCTGATTAATATATCACCAGATTCGCAAAACTTGCCGGCAATGGTAACCTTACCTGCCTCTTTTTCCCTCATCCTGTTGGCTACCACCGCCTCCAGTTCAGCCCCGTAAAGGGCAGGGCGGATATTATCAGCCATGCCGCCGTCTACCGAGACATAGCACCTGACGCCAGGAATATCTTTCACTACCCCTGCTGTATATAAGGCAACTCCAGCCTGCCCTACCATTGACCTTCCCGGCTCAATGATTAGATGGGGGAGTTCCAGATTCAATTCCTGACATTTACCAATAATTTTAGACGTTATTGCCTCTGCATAAGTGGAGACAGGTGGAGCCGGAGAATCCAGGGTATACTGAATGGCAATCCCCCCACCGACACTCAGTTCCTTTAACTCAAAGCCATGTTTCTGCCTCATCTCAGCGGCAAAATTAAGCATAAACTCGATAGCCTGTATATAAGGCTCTGTCTCGGCAATCTGCGAGCCGATGTGAAAATGCAGACCCAGCAGGTTAAATTCGGGCATAGACATAGCGGTTGCCACAGCCTCCCCACCAAGAACCATAGGGATACCAAACTTGCTGTCGATATTACCCGTAGTAATATATTTGTGAGTATGAGGGTCAACCCCGGGAGAGATGCGCAGCAATATGTCGGGTTTACAGCCCTTCTCCCTGGCTATTTCCCCCAGCATTTTAAGCTCATGGAAATTGTCCACGACGATGTGCCCTATGCCCGATTCCAGAGCCAGAGTGAGTTCCTCAGCCGACTTATTGTTGCCGGGGAAATCTACCCTGTCCATAGGGAAGCAGACGGAATGGGCAATGCCAATCTCTCCGCCGGAGACAACGTCCAGCCCCAACCCCTCCTCCATAAAGAGGAGTAAAAGTGTTTTATTTATAAAAGCCTTGCAGGAGTAGTTAATGGTGGTACCGGCATAACGCTGGCCGAATTCGGCCTTGAACTCAGCGCACCTGCTGCGCAGGCTGAACTCATCAAAGAGGTATAATGGCGTGCCAAACTCAGCAGCCAGTTCTACGGTATCACAGCCACCGATTACAAGGTGACCTTGCCCGTTTACCTCGGCAGTTAACGGGAATAAAGGAAGTTTGCTAACTTGTTCTGCCATAGTTCATTCACTCTTGCTCAATATTACCAGTGCTTAACATTGAAGTCAATTTAGGTCTATCTACCTCATCCCTCTGTTCTGACCCACTCAGTTCTCAAAAAACCTGCCTCTTAATTAATTGAGGTAAAGAGCAGATAAACCACCTGCAATTTCAACTTGCATTATAGCCTTCCTTTTTGCTATGATTCTAAAACTATGATAATGGAGGCTGATTATGGTTAATCTTAATGAAATAAGGCTGGCCAAGGTAAGACATGCTACTGAGCTAATGAAGAAGACCAACGTCGTCGGGGTGGCAATCGGATACAAGGAGAAGGGTGGCCAAAAGACAGAAACGCCCAACCTGGTGGTAATGGTCAGGAAAAAGTTACCGCTCTCTGAACTCAGAAGTCAGGACGTTGTGCCCTCGGAAGTTGACAGAATAGGCACAGATGTTAAAGCTGTGGGGGAAATCAGGGCTCTGAATCAAGTCCCAACGGATAAGTGGAGGCCGGCTCCAGGTGGTGTCAGCATCGGACACTACGCAATAACGGCAGGAACCCTGGGTGCAGTAGTAAAAGATACCAGCACCAATGAGAAGCTAATACTCTCCAACAATCATGTGCTGGCAAACAGCAACGATGCAGAAATTGGTGATGCTATCCTACAGCCAGGCCCTTATGACGGCGGTACACTCCCGGATGACACGATTGCTCACCTGCTCAGGTTTGTTCCTATAAAGTATGTCCTGGACCTGCCCGATTGTCCAATAAGTACTTCAGTAGCCAGCATAGCGAACTTCTTTGCCCGGGCTCTGGGTTCTAAACACAGGCTTGTTGCTATGCGCCAGCAACTGGAGGCAAATCAGGTAGATGCCGCCCTGGCCAAGCCGGTAGAGCCTGGTATGGTAAGTGATGAAATCCTGTCAATCGGACAGATAGTTGGTACAAAGGAAGCTGAGCTGGGTCTGGCCGTCCGGAAAAGCGGAAGGACCACCGGATACACAACTGGCACCATCGAATTGCTGGATGCCACGGTAAACGTGAGCTATGGCACAGGCAAAATAGCTACCTTTGAAGGTCAGATAGTAACCAGCGCCATGTCTCAGGGTGGTGATTCGGGCTCTTTGCTTGTTGATGCCAATGAAAACCTAGCCTTGGGACTTCTCTTCGCAGGATCGGACCAGACCACAATACATAACCCTATCAGCGCAGTCATCAATGCCTTGAATATAAGTTTTGCCTGATTAAAGTAGCCTTTGTCCTTATCCGAAAGATAATAAGCAATTTCGTTTCTGCGAGATTGGTCTGGGAGGTTGGCTGTGATAAATAGCGATAAGATAAGGGAAATAAAGGGAAAATATACCAGTGAGCTATTGCGTAAGACAAATGTCGTCGGGGTGGCAATCGGGTACAAGGAAAAAGGAGGTCAAAAGACAGAGATACCCAGCCTGGTAGTGATGGTCAGAAAAAAGGTACCGCTTCCTGAACTTCGGCAGCAGGATGTCGTGCCTTCGGAAATCGAGGGGGTTGTCACAGACGTTCGGGAAGTAGGAGAAATTAAAGCCCTGTAATCAAAATACAGGGCTTTAATTTTAGCCTTGAGCTTGACTAAAATCCTCCCCTGCGAGTTTGTCAATCCCATTTATCGTCAAAGCTCAGTTGAATACTAGCCCATTTCAATCTTTTCGACCACCAGCTCAACCTCTTCGGTGATTGTACTGTTCCCCATAGCGTGGAGCATACTGCTCCTCCATCGGCATGGCCAAGCTTCGTATATGTTATAACGCATAATCTCGCTGCCATCATCACCGCAGATGATTATTGACCCGGATTTCCGTTCGATGTGACCATTTATAACTGCTTGTCGCCAGGTCCAGAGCTCATCATTAGGCCATGTGAATCCGCGCTTCAGAATAACATTTGAATAATTAGTGCGACCAGGACGTTTGCGAACAATAAGGTCATCACCATCAGCAAACTCCTCCACTTCAGTAGCAGATTCAAGCCCGTCAACCTCCATAAACGCCCCTTGAGTAACACCATCAATCTCTACCTTAAACTTACAATTTGCAATATGGTCAAAGTCTCTACGATTAGGCATAATTCCTCCTTAATTCTTGTTTTTATAACGTTATTGCTTATTGCCGTTCACCTATACATAGGTTTCAGTATCTCCGGTAACCATTTCCATCTCCTTTCGTACTTACCTGAGATTACTCGTATCAACTATCAGGCTATAGTAGAACGCAGACATATTCATTGTCAAGAGGCTTGCAACAGAGATTAGACGAGCCAACAGGTATGGTACAGATAGTTAAGGAATTATATGTCCTGCTCTGTGTATGTCTATTTTGGGGAATGTCACCATCAGCCGTCTATTCTATGGAAAACCTTGACAGGAGTAAATTAGATGCGTAAAGTATCTATTACCGGGTTGAACTAACCATACTGATAAATTTTATAACATGAACGCCAATAAGAGTGTTATCGCCAGCTCTGTTACTTACCGCAGACTTACCATAGGTGTTAATGGCCAGGGCACTACCAATCCCCCTCCTGACACCCACACCTACCCACATGGTGCCCGTGTAACCATCACTGCCTCACCTGCTTCCGGCTGGAGGTTTGACCGCTGGCTTGGCGCTCTCTCAGGGAATAGCTCTGTACGTACCATCATCATGAACTCTGATAAGAGTGTTGTCGCCAGCTTTGTCGCTTATCGCAGACTTACCATAGGTGTTAATGGCCAGGGCATCACCAATCCCCCTCCTGACACCCACACCTACCCACATGGTGCCCGTGTAACCATCA
>CAYNFT010000004.1:31619-46028 GCA_964396535.1 uncultured Dehalococcoidales bacterium
GGTTTGACCGCTGGCTTGGCGCTCTCTCAGGGAATAGCTCTGTACGTACCATCATTATGAACTCTGATAAGAGTGTTGTCGCCAGCTTTGCTGCTTACCCCGAGTTAAAGAAAGAAACTAAACCGGAACCCTCTTACGTTGCTAATAGAAATTCTAAGGAAATCCATAAGTCGGACTGCTTATGGGTAACCCGGATGAAAGACGAAAACAAAATACCCTGCGGTAATCTGAATGAAGTGGCAGAAATGATTAGCAATAAAGGATATAACGGGTGCTTTTATTGCCTTACCAGGTATGATAGAGATACACTCACTCTCCAAGAAGTTCTAAACAACCTAGAAGAAGACCTCTTATATCAGGTATCAGGGTAATTATTTACAGCGAATTAATCAAAGGCGAGTAATCCACCCCTATCAAAAAATTAATAAACAGCAATTGGCTGTCTCTATTCAATTTCCCAGGTAAAAGGGTGAGGGGTTATAATATAAATCTATGAGCCGAAATAATATCAAAGACGCTAAATATCGGCTTTCCCGAGAGACAGGCACCATCATTAAGGACTGGGGAGGTCGAATCCCCATCGCCCTCATATATCCAAACTCCTACTATGTAGGCATGTCCAACCTGGGAATTCACGCCATCTACAGCCTGCTAAACAGCTACCAGAACATCGTCTGCGAAAGGGTTTTCTGGGATAAGAGCGAGAAGGCAGAACCGATAGCTACCAGCCTTGAATCTCAGCGACCGTTATCAGATTTTGCTGTTATCGCTTTCTCCATCACCTACGAGCTTGACTACTTCAATGTAGTGCAGGTTCTCAAAGCCAGTGGCATACCCCTGTATGCTGCCGACCGTGATGAAAGGCACCCGCTGGTTATTGCCGGCGGTCCCTGCATAATAGCCAACCCCCTCCCCCTGTCTCCCTTCTTTGACTGCTTGTGCATCGGTGAAGCGGAGCCAATACTGCCAGCCATGCTGCCAGTGTTAACCGAAGGCATCGCAGGTAAACGCAATGAGCTGTTGAAGGCACTTGCCTCACTGCCAGGTATCTATGTACCCCAATCCTATGATGGAACTCCTGTAGCACGCCAGTGGGTAAGAAACCTCGATGATTTCCCGGTTCATTCTGTTATACTCACCCCGGACACCGAGCTTGGTAACCTGTACCTCATCGAAGTGGAGCGGGGCTGTAACTGGGGCTGCCGTTTTTGTCTGGTTAGCAACGCCTTCAGCCCGATGCGCTCTCGTTCTATAGACGGGCTAATCGCCCAGGCTGAGCAGGGACTTCAATACAGAAAACGCCTGGGGTTGGTCGGACCTGCCGTTTCCGACCACCCTCAATTTGAGGAGCTACTTACCAGGCTACAGCAGATGGGGGCTGAGCTCTCTGTCAGTTCGCTGCGGATAAAACCCCTTTCAACCATAGCATTAGGGGAAATAGCTAAAGGGAGAGCACGAACCATCGCTCTCGCCCCTGAAGCTGGCTCTCAACGCCTGCGCCAAGTGATAAAAAAGGGCATCTCCGAGGACGATATCCTGGAGGTAATGTATAAGGTAGCCGAGCAAGGCATAAAACAGCTCAAGCTCTACTTTATGATTGGCTTGCCCTCAGAGACCGACGATGATATAGAGGAGATTATAAATCTGACTCTCAGGTGCAAGGCTATCCTTGATAGGCAGCAAACTGGCTGCCGCCTCGTCCTGAGTATTGCCTCCTTTGTGCCCAAGGCAGGCACGCCCTTTCAATGGCTACCCATGGAAGAACTCTCCACACTGAACCGCCGTCTATCTACACTCAAAAAAAAGCTGCCACCTGCGGGAATACAAATAAAAGCGGAAAGCCCGGCCTGGAGCCAGGTTCAAGGGGTTCTGGCACGGGGAGACATCAAATTAGCTGAGGTGCTGGCTAATATAGAAGATGTATCATTATCCGGCTGGCGTAAAGCGATAAATAAATACCACCTGGATATAGATTTTTATCTTCACCAGAGGTGGAATACCACTGAAAAATTGCCCTGGACAATATTAGATTCAGGTACTCAACCCGGTTACCTTGAGCTTGAGCTGAACAGAGCACTAGGCCAGAATTAATTTAAGCAATAATACCTATTGACAAATCGCTTTAGCCGTGCTATAAAACACTTGCTAGGATTATAAACTACTAGCCAACGACCGACAGGCGTTGAGCTTATAGTAGTGAACATTAATAATCTGGGTCGCTTGGATCGGATATGACCGAGACGGCAAAAATAATAATTATGCTTTGAGTGCCTTCTCTGGCTGTGTCGGAGAAGGTTTTTTTAATGTCAATTTGGCTCAGTGGGAAGCTAAAATGCTTAAATTGGGATTCATTGGAGCCGGAACTGTAGGCACTGCCCTGGCTATCAGGCTGAAAGACAGGAGCTACCAGGTAGTAGCTGTGTCCAGTCGAAGTCAGGCCTCGGCTGATAAGCTAGCGTCAGCAATCAATGGTTGCCGTGCCGTCAACAGCAACCAGGCTGTAGCTGATGCTGCTGAGCTTGTCTTCATCACTACCCCCGATGGGGCTATCGCCCCGGTAGCATCTGAAATACGGTGGCACGCTGGGCAGAATGTAGTTCACTGCAGCGGTGCTGATTCAACTGATATTCTGGAACCAGCCAAGAAATCAGGCGCTCAGGCTGGCGCTTTTCATCCCTTACAGACCTTCGCCAGTGTAAAACAAGCCATAGATAATATGCCAGGCTCAACTTTCGCCATAGAGGCCGAGGAACCTCTATTAACCAGCCTCAAGGAAATGGCTGCCACCCTTGGTGGTCACTGGATAGAGCTGAAGGCAGGGGATAAAGTAGTTTATCATGCGGCAGCCGTCATCGCCTGTAACTATCTGGTAACCCTGGTCAAGTTAGCCACTGACCTGTGGCAAACCTTCGACATCCCAGCACAGCAAGCCAGCCAGGCACTGCTGCCACTTATACGAGGCACAATTCACAATATTGAAACTGTCGGTATACCCCAATGCCTAACTGGACCGATTGCCCGGGGTGATACCGGCACTATTAGGAAACACATAGAAGCGCTGGAAAAAGTAGCCCCTAACGTACTTTCCACTTACTGCGAACTTGGTCGGCAAACCATCTCGGTCGCCCTAGCCAAAGGGAGAATAAATGAACAGCAAGCAGAGGAACTGCAAAATATATTAAAGCAACCGAACCTTTTAGTAAACATATAGAAGGAGTGAGCCAAATGAGAATAATGCTTAAAAGCAAAATCCACCGAGCCTGTGTTACCAACTGCAATATCGACTACGAAGGCAGCATCACTATTGATAGTGAGCTTATGAAAGCCGCCGACATTCTCCCCTACGAACGAGTGGAAGTGCTCAACATCAACAATGGCGCCCGTTTTGATACCTATGCCATCGAAGGTGAAAAAGGCGAAATCTGTATCAACGGTGCTGCGGCTAGATTAGCTACAAAAGGAGATATTGTTATCATCCTCTGCTTCTGCCATCTTGAGGATGCAGAAGCTCACAGCATCACACCCACACTGGTTTATGTTGATGCCAATAACGTTATCACCAAAATCAAAGGAGCAGTTGAGGCTGTAACTCCCTAGGAGAAGGGTAATGCGCGTTACCATAAACCAGATAAAAGAAATGAAACCGAAGGGTGAGAAAATTTCCATGCTCACTGCCTACGACTACTCCACAGCCAAGATAGTCGATGAGGTAGGAATACCACTAATTCTGGTTGGAGACAGCCTGGGAATGGTAATTCTGGGTTATGAAACAACCCTGCCGGTAACTATAGAGGTAATGCTGCACCACACCAAAGCCGTAGTTAGAGGCACTCAGCACGCAATGATTATTGGTGATATGCCCTTTATGACCTATCACGTCAGTGTTGAGGATTGTCTCCGGAATGCTGCTCGTTTTATTCAGGAAGCTGGCGCTCAGGCAATTAAGCTCGAGGGCGGCGTAACCGTAGCGGAAAAGGTAAGAAGAGTCGTAGAGTGCGGCATCCCGGTTATGGGACACATTGGGCTCACTCCGCAATCAGTCCACCAGTTGGGCGGTCATAGAGTGCAGGGCAGAACCCCAGAGGCAGCAGCCAGGTTGCTTGAAGACGCTCAAGCCCTGGAGGAAGCTGGCGCCTTCAGCATCGTTCTGGAGACGGTTCCAGCTCAACTTGCCTCCCTGATTACTCAGAAAATAAGTATCCCAATCATTGGTATCGGCGCCGGCATAGGCTGCGATGGTCAGGTTCAGATTATCAACGACATTCTGGGCTCTTATACCGATTTTGTCCCCAGACATGCCAAGCAATATGCAAAACTTGCCGATATCATCCGAAACGCTATTACTGAATACGATAACGAGGTGAAAGCAGGCACCTTCCCCACCGAGAAGCAAAGCTTCTCTATGGACGAAAGCCTACTAGCCGAATTAAAGGTAAAATAGCAGGCAGATAATGTCAGACATAACCAGACTCTCTCGGGGCGTTTAAGAGGGGCGAAGCCCCTCTTTATATACCCTCCCCCTTCCCCTTGATAAGGGGAAGGGGGATAAGGGGGATGGGGTAGATAAGATTATGAAAGTCGTTGAAACCATAGCCGAGATGAGACAGTTGCGACCTGAGCTTGCCGAGCCAGTTGGCTTTGTCCCCACTATGGGCTATCTTCATGACGGCCATCTATCTCTGGTCAAACGAGCCAGGGCAGAAAACCAGACGGTAGTATCCAGCATATTTGTTAATCCAACTCAGTTTGGTCCCCAGGAAGATTTTAAGAGCTATCCCCGCGACACCGAGCGAGATTTGGCTTTATTAGAAAACGAAAAAAACGATTTCGTCTTTATGCCTTCAGTAGCTGAGATGTATCCCACACGATTCGATGCCTGGGTAGAGGTGGGCAAGGTTACCGAACGGCTGGAAGGTGCTTCCCGCCCCACCCATTTCAGAGGAGTAACCACGGTGGTCGCCAAGCTGTTCAATATTGTCCAGCCAACCAAGGCTTACTTCGGGCAGAAAGACGCCCAGCAGTTAATAGTTATTAAGAAGACGGCGGCTGACCTGAATATGAACCTGGAAGTGGTTGCCTGTCCCACGATACGTGAGCCAGACGGTCTGGCAATGAGCAGCCGCAATACCTACCTCAATCCTGAAGAGCGCAAAGCGGCGGCAGTCCTCTACCAGGCACTAAGCCTGGCTAAGCAACTGTGGTCGCAGGGCGAAAAAAGCGCCGAAAAAATACGACAGGAAATGACCCGGCTCATTCAGAAACAACCCTTAGCCCATATTGATTATGTCAGTGTAGCCGATAATGAGACCCTGGAGGAACTGGATGAGGTCAAGCCCCCGGCTCTGGTCTCGCTGGCAGTGAAAATCGGTAAGCCAAGGCTGATAGATAATGTAGTGCTGGAATAAGTACCAGATATAAATAAGTCAATGCTTTAGAATCATACAGATAGGAGCGTAAAGATGTCACAGGCAAAAACAAAAACATCCACAGAAAAGAAAGGTAAAACGGGTACCATTCCGCCGGTACAGGTCGCACTTGACCTGATTGACCTGCCCAGAGCAATTCAAATAGCCGAGGAAGCAGTAAAAGGAATCGTCTCAGAAACAGGAGACATTTCAAAAGCATGG
The DNA here is from genome assembly GCA_964396535.1 of uncultured Dehalococcoidales bacterium. Classification (GTDB taxonomy): domain Bacteria; phylum Chloroflexota; class Dehalococcoidia; order Dehalococcoidales; family UBA2162; genus CAYNFT01. The sequence goes on from CAYNFT010000004.1 coordinate 37,247, forward strand.
CTGGAAGCCGGAACTCCGTTAATAAAATCCGAAGGCATGAACGCAGTTCGCGAGCTTCATGATAGATTCCCGGGTCATACGATTTGTGCCGACATGAAGGTCATGGACGCTGGTGCCACTGAGGTTGAGATTGCCGCTAAAGCCGGTGCCAACATCGTCTTCATTCTCGGATGTGCACCAGACACCTGTATAAGTGAGGCTGTACTGGCCGGTAAGAAATACGGGGTTAAAATCGCGGCTGATTTAATCTCAGTTACGGACCCGGCGAAACGCGCCGTAGAGCTTGAAAATTTGGGGATAGACATCATAAACATACACGTGGGGCTTGACCAGCAGGTACTGGGTGTCAAACCCATAGATTTAGTCCGGGACATATCAAAGGCAGTCTCTTCGAAAGTTATGATTTCCGCTGCCGGTGGATTGAATAGTGAAACCTCAGTTCAAGCCTATGAAGCCGGTGCCGATATTATTATCGTGGGTGGCGCGCTGTATAAGGCAAAAAGCCCCGAAGAATCGGCCAGGAAAATCGTGCAATCATTAAAGTCGGGTAAACCCATTGAAACTAAAGAATTTCTGAAATACGACAAGGAGCATCTGGTAGAAGCATTTATGAAAGTAAGCACGGCCAATATCAGTGATGCTATGCATCGAACGGGAGAGCTGAGAGGATTGAAGCCGGTATGGGAGGGCGAACCCAGCAAACTCAAGTTTGCCGGTCCTGCGGTAACGGTAAGGACTTACGACGGAGACTGGAGCGCCCCCGTTCAAGCTATCGACCACGCCAATCCAGGAGATGTCATCGTAATTGATGCCTGCCAGGGTGAGATTGCCGTATGGGGTGAACTGGCGACAAATAGCTGCAGAAGCGTGGGGGTTGTGGGAGTTGTAATTGACGGGGCTGTCCGTGATATAGATGATATACGTAAAATGGAGTTCCCGTTATTTGCCCGTCATTTCACGCCAACTGCGGGAGAACCAAAGGGTTTCGGTGAAATCAATGCCCCGATTGAAATTTGCGGGAGAAAAGTTGAGCCAGGTGATTGGATTATCGGTGATGAGAGCGGTGTTGTGGTGGTGCCAGGTAATATGGCTATGGAAATGGCAAACCGTGCTATTGACGTAAATGAAAAGGAAAACCGAATCCGTGAGGAGATTCAGCGAGGTTCAACGCTAGGGCAAACTCAATATCTGGCGAAATGGGACGTGAAAAAATAGCAGTTCTGGCGAAGCTTCACTTATTATAAGATTATAGATAAACCTCACCCCCTTAATCCCCCTCTCCTTGAGAAGGAGAGGGGGAAGGTATTTTAGAGAGGGGCTTCGCCCCTCTCAGACGCCCCTTTTTACATCTTTCTCCTTCAAAAGAGAGGAGGAAATTTCTGAGAAGGGCTTCGCCCCTCTCAGACACCTAAAAAAGTAAGGAAGGAAAGTCAAAGAGAGACGAAGCCTCTTGAGCAATAAATATAGGGGGTTTTACAGGGAAGAAGTTCCCATAATGATAGAGAGTTAAAGAGGGACGAAGTCCCTCTTACAAAAATACTTCCCCGTCCCCTTTTTAAGGGGAAGGGGATACAGGGGATGGAGTTATTATAAAATTAAGGGGGATAGGTTAGTAAATAACCACAATGGCAATGAGAAGCGGCAGAAGAATACTAATTGATAATATGCTGCTAGAATAATAACTATTCTGTTAAAAATCCAGCCACCAACTCTGTGATTTCTGACTCTGCTTTATCGTCGCATATATCAAACCACTTTATCCCCTTATCTGTTAAGCGGAACCAGTTATACTGGCGGCGGACAAGGCGGTGAGTCTCTGTCTTAATCTGATAAATAGCTGATTCCAGGGTCAATTCGCTCTTGAGAAACATGCCAATTTGCTTATAGCCAATGCCAGACATAGCCGGTAGCTCAAAACCATAGCCCATATTCACCAGCCTTTTTACTTCCTCAACCAGGCCCAGCTCTATCATCGCATCAACCCTTAAATCTATTCGGCGATATAGCTCTGTTCTCTCTGCGGTTAAACCTATTATGAGGGTTTTGAAAGGCGGAGCTTCCTTGCGCTGAAACTGGGAAAAGGGAGCCTTGGCATATTTAGACACCTCAAGAGCCCTTATTAAACGGCGCACATTACGCCGGTCAATGCTCTGCGCTGCCGCCGGGTCAATTTCCATCAACTCCTGATAAAGCTCTTCTGCTCCACCCCTGGTTGCTTTCTCTTCCAAACGATGCCTGAATTCAGGGTCAGGCGGAACCTGCGGTATGCCCCACCCTTCCAGCAACGCCCACACGTAGAGACCACTGCCGCCTACCAGTAGAACAAGTTTATTAAGCTGTTGAATATCATCAATAGCCTGGTAGGCAAGCTGCTGATATTGAGCCAGACTGAAATCCTCGTCGGGATTTATTATGTCAATTAGATGATGGGGAATAAGGTATAGTTCCTGCCGGCTGGGCTTGGCCGTGCCGATATCCATATAGCGGTATACCTGCCGGCTATCGGCGCTTACTATCTCGCCGTTAAACTTCTGAGCCAGTTGAAGAGCCAGTTGGCTCTTGCCCGTAGCTGTGGGACCAACTATGGCTACCAGACGATTCATCTGATTTCTGCGGTTTGCCTGATAATACTCAAGAACTCGTTTGCTTTCAGACTTGCCCCGCCGACGAGGGCACCGTCTATCTCAGATTGTTGCATAAACTCAGCAGCATTAGCAGCATTAACACTTCCGCCATATAGAATACGCACATCCTGAGCAGCTTCCTTACCATATAATTCGGAGATATTGCGGCGGATAAGCCCAATGGTCTCATTCGCCTGCTTACCGGTAGCAGCTTTGCCGGTGCCGATAGCCCAGATTGGCTCATAGGCTATAACAAAGTCGCCGGGGTAATCTATCCCGGCTAAGGATGACTTTAACTGCTCGGTTACTACTTCTTCAGTTTTCCCCGCCTCGTTTTCCTCCAGCCTCTCTCCAATACACAAAACAGGTTTTAATCCAGCCTTTAACGCTGCCGTGATTTTTTTATTAACAATCTCCCCTGTCTCATTGAAATACTGCCGGCGCTCGGAGTGTCCAATAATAACAAACTCACAAAGTTCAGCGAGCATCAATGGGGAAACTTCTCCAGTGTAGGCTCCCTTCTCCTCAAAATATAGATTCTGCGCTCCCAGCTTAATCGAAGTCCCCTTTATTAAATCCCTGATAGCAGCCAGAGAGACAAAGGGAGGACAGACTACCTTCTCAACGCCTTTTATTTCATCAAGCCCTTGGCGAATTTCATTTACTAATGTTATAGCTTCGCTCACCGTAGTATTCATTTTCCAGTTACCAGCAATCATCGGTACACGCATTTTATTCTCCCTTAGTTTTAATATAACCCCATCCCCTGTATCCACTCCACCTTAAAAAGGGGAAGGGGAAGTAGTTCTATAAGAGGGACTTCATCCCTCTTTAACTCCTTAATCATTAATGAGGGCTTTGCCTCTCTTAATTAATCTATGCACCAAATTTTGTTAATTTGAGGGCATTAGCCATAGCCAGAGGCATGATCTGTGTGCCGGGAATCCTCCCCAATCCTCCAAGAATACAAGCTGACTCAGAAAACTCGCTCACCCTGTCAGCACGGCACCACTTAGAGTGTAAAAGCACCGGTAAGGGGTGCCAGCTATGCCCCTTGAGCAGGGCTGGTGTCGAATGGTCGCCGGTAACTACAATGACATCGGGTTTCACACCCATCATTTCAGGCAAAAAGCTATCAACCTCCTCGATAACGGCAACCTTTCTGCCAAAATCGCCATCCTCTCCAGCCGAATCAGATGCCTTTACATGTAAGAAGAAGAAATCATAGTCGTTATAGTTTTGAGTTAGCGTCTTGAATTCATCCTCAATTCTGGTTCCCGTCTCCAGAACATCCATACCAACCAACCTAGCTAACCCACGATACATGGGATAGCTGGCAATGGCTGCTGCTTTAAGTTTATAAATTTCGTTCATATCAGGTAAGTGAGGTTGCTCCGAAAAACCGCGGAAGAGAACCATATTGGCTGGCACATGCTCAGCAAGAGCTACTTTTATCTTATCAACAAATTGATTGGCTATGTTAGTCATCCTGTCAGCTTCCGGGCTTGTGGCAGTAATAACCAGCGGAGCTAGCCCTACCTGCTGCGGGTCAGAATCGCTGACCTCAGGAGAAAGGCCATTTCCCCGAAATACCGCTATAAAACGGTGTTCTCGCACCGGTTGAACAAGAATTGTAACCCCGTCTATCACCAAATTATCCAGCAACTGGCACAGTTCAGTGCACTTTTCCGTAGAGATTCGCCCTGCCCTGCGGTCAGTAATCAAACCAGCCTTATCCACAGTGCAGAAGTTTCCCCGAGCGGCTACATCTCCCGGTTGCAGGTCAAAATCTATCCCGACCGCTTCCAACACTCCACGACCAATGTTGAAACTGACCGGGTCGTAACCAAACAGGGCAAGGTGACCGGGTGCGCTGCCGGGAGTTATCCCCGGGCTTATTGGGTCACTCAGGCCACAGATACCTTCAGCCGCCAGTTTATCAAGATTTGGCGTTTTTGCCGTCTCCAGCTCCGTCTTGCCTGTCTCTGGATTAGGCAGCCCACCCAGGCCATCAATGACCAGTAATACAATCCTGGCTGGTGAAGGTATGGAAAGTGACTTTATTAACTCCAAATTATCCATAATTACTCAGATGTCCATAGACTATCTTTTCTTCACGAAGAACGAGTTTGAAAAGGTTATGATTCGACACAGAACTTACTTCAATTTACTTGCGGCTAATGAGTCTTTATCCAGCAATGCCTCTACCCCTGGCAGTTTCTGACCACTCAGGAAACTCAGCGAAGCACCGCCACCGGTAGAGACGAAGGTCATTTTATCAGCCAACCCCATGTTGGTTACTACCTCGGCAGTAGAGCCTCCCCCAATAATGGTAGTAGCTTCAAGACTGGCTAACAATTTAGCCATGGCTTGCGTTCCTTCCGCAAACTGGGATATTTCATTTACGCCCATAGGTCCATTCCAGAAAACCGTTTTACAGCTTCGTAATTCTTTAGAGAAGTTCTCAATAGTTCGTTTACCTATATCTACAATCCTCTGATTAGACGGTATGTTTTCTATAGACACGACCTCACCTTTAGCCTCGGTGCTGATTTCAGCGGCAATAACCACATCAACAGGGAGTAACAGGCGCACCCCCCCCTTTGCCGCTTCATCCATTAACCTGGCAGCAGTGTCCAGTCTGTCTTCCTCAACCAGTGATAGCCCGACCTCCAAGGACCTGGCTTTGAGGAAGGTGGCCGCCATACCGCCGCCAATGAGAAGAAAGTCCACCTTACCCATTATGTTTTCCAGCATCTCGACCTTATCGCTTACTTTAGCGCCACCGACAAGTCCGCCAAAGGGATGAACCGGATTCTCCATGATACCACCCAGGTGTTCCAGCTCCTTCTCCATCAATAGCCCAGCTACCGAAGGGAGATACTCAGTAACTCCCACTATTGAGGCATGTTTTCGATGAGCAGTACCAAAAGCATCATCAACGTATAGGTCCGCTAAGCTCGCCAGGGCTCGGGCAAAGTCAGGACGGTTTTCCTCCTCAGCAGTATGAAAACGGAGGTTCTCCAGCAGCAGAACATCGCCGCTCTTCAAGCTTTCCGCTGCCTTCTCCGCTTCGGGACCAATGCAATCCCTGGTAGCTCCGACCTGCTTGCCCAACAACTGCGATAAGCGCCGGGCAACAACAGCCAATCGCAGGCTTTCAACTACCTTTCCGTCAGGCCTGCCCAGGTGAGAGCAGAGAATAACCTTCGCTCCCCGGTCAGCAAGATATTTAACAGTCGGTAGAGCCGCCTTGATGCGGCTATCGTCGGTAATTATCCCCGTTTTCTCATCTAGAGGGACATTAAAGTCAACCCTGACCAGAACCCTTCTCCCACCGACATCAATATCCCTGAGCGTCAGCTTGTCCATTTTTCCACTTTGGGGACTGAAATCAAAGAATCAGAATCAATGGCGGGAAAGAAGGTTAAGACCTGCCCAGCTATTCCCTTAGCATCGAGACCATACTTGCTGCGAATGATAGCCTGACTACCCTGCTCAATAAACTCATCAGGAAGACCGATGCTTTTCACCTGAACATCGCTTATACCTGATTTCTGTAGAAGGTCAACTACGCTACTACCAAAGCCGCCACTGAGAGTATTTTCTTCAACCGTAACCATACGCTTGATACGACTTGCCAGGTCTAGTATAAGTTCAGAGTCCAGCGGCTTGGCAAAGCGAGCGTTAACTACCGTAGCCTCAATGCCAATTGAGGATAACTCCTGAGCAGCCTCAAGAGCAGCAGGCACCATAATACCTATAGCCAGTATAGCTATATCCTCACCGTGTCTTACTATTTCCCCTTTACCTATAGGAATGGTGTGTAATTCTGTATCCAATTCCACTCCTAACCCGGTGCCACGAGGGTACCGCACAGCCATAGGACAGCCTGATTTTACTGCCGTGTAAAGCAGGTGCTGAAGCTCATTTTCGTCTTCAGGCGCTGATACAACCAGGTTAGGAATAAGTGTTAGATATGAGAGATCAAAAGTACCCTGATGTGTCTTACCATCGTCGCCAACAATACCACCCCGGTCAATAGCAAACACGATTGGCAATTCTTGAAGGCAAACATCGTGGATAAGCTGGTCAAAGGCACGCTGCAAGAAAGTAGAATATATGGCGACGACAGGTATGTAGTTTTGAGTAGCCAGACCAGCAGCGAAGGTGACGGCATGTTGTTCACAGATGCCAACATCAAAAACACGCTCCGGGAACTCAGCCTGAACGATGTTTAAGCAATTTCCTTCGGGCATAGCCGGTGTAATCACTGTCAGTCTGGGGTTCTCACGAGCAAGACGAAGCATAGTCTGAGCAAATACCTCACTGTAAGTTGGTATTACTGCATTATTAGTACTTTTCGCCGACACACCATGAAAGTAAACAGCATCTCCTTCAGCCGGAAGATAACCCTTACCCTTGGTGGTAATAACATGAACCAGGGTTGGCTTCACACGATAGTCCCGCGCCTGAGTGAGGGCTGTCTCGAGTTGCCGAATGTTATGCCCATCAATAGGTCCCATGTAGGCAAAGCCAAGCTCCTCCCAGAGCGTTGTGGGCATAAACAAACCTTTGAAGCCGCTCTCCACCTGTCGACTTGCTCTCCACAGTTTATTACTAAATGGAAAACGCCTTAATAATCGCCAGCTCTTCACTTTAGCCTCATGGTAACGTTGGTGAAAGCGCACCTTAGCCAGTAGCTTGGCTAAGGCACCCACAGTAGGTGAAATTGACATCCCGTTATCATTCAGGATTACGATAAGTCTGGAGCCCAGATGTCCTGCCTGATTGAGGGCTTCGAGAGCCATCCCTCCAGTTATAGCCCCGTCGCCAATAATAGCCACTACGCGGTAATCATCGTTGGAAAGGTCACGAGCAACCGCCATACCCAGAGCTGCTGAAATTGAGGTGCTGGCGTGACCGGCACCAAACGAGTCATGCTCACTCTCGCTACGGCAGGTGTAGCCAGATAGCCCTCCATATTGACGAATTGAGGCAAAACTTTGTCTCCTGCCGGTGAGTAATTTATGGGTGTAGGCTTGATGTCCCACATCCCACACAATCTTATCTCGCGGGCTATCAAATACCCGATGCAAAGCTATGGTAAGCTCAACTGCCCCCAGATTGGAGGCTAGATGCCCCCCGTTAGTAGAAACAGTGTTCACCAGTTCTTCTCTAATTTCAGAAGCTAATTGTTCAAGCTCCTGTTGTGTCAGCACCTTCAAATCTTCGGGGCTATCTATTCTAGATAATAATCTCGGCATCTGTATCCTGCTCATCATTTAGATTCAGTATATCCATTATACTAGCAATGTAGACGAGTTATTGTCAAACTGACGTTAGTAGACTATTTACCAACCCCTCACCCTTTTAATCCCCCTGCTAAAAAACCCTTGGTTTGACGCTGCAGCACCTATTTGCTACACTGCCAGAGTGTAATCGTAGCATTAAAGACCAGGGCTATTACAGCGAATAACCACAAGGAGAAGTGTGTCCCCCGAACAGCTTTTCAGCTTTGACCTTCCCAGTATCCTAGCAGTGCTTGGACTTGCCGCTTCACCTATATCTGAGCTCCGAGGCGCAATACCGTTAGCAATAATCCAGTTTCACTTCCCATGGTATTATGCCTTTCTGTTAGCTATCATTGGTAATCTATTACCGGTACCCTTCATCCTGTTATTTCTTGACAATGCTTCCCGGCTGCTAAGCAAAGTGGGGTTCTTTAATCGAATTTTAAACTGGCTCTTTGAACGTACCAGACGGCGAGGAAAGATTATTGAAAGGTATGAGAGGATTGGTCTGATACTATTTGTTGCTATCCCTCTCCCTATAACTGGTGCCTGGACAGGCTCACTCGCTGCTGTGCTTTTTGGGCTAAAATTCAAGCATGCTCTTTTATCTATCTTCATCGGGATACTTATTGCCGGCACAATTGTTACCTGCGCCACTCTCCTCGGTTGGACTATCTTTAGCTTAACAGAAACCTAGGTAGAAGTTGGCACTGTGGTACTTTTTATACAGACAAGAATCACAGCCTTGACCTGCCCTCCAGCTCATGCTAAATTTGAATAGTTAGCAACAAGTCCCTGTAGCTCAGTCAGGATAGAGCGGCTGCCTTCTAAGCAGCGGGTCGTGGGTTCGAATCCCTCCAGGGA
>CAYNFT010000005.1:0-44368 GCA_964396535.1 uncultured Dehalococcoidales bacterium
AGCCTTACCAATATCACCGGTATATAGCCAACCATTCTTAATAGTCTCAGTGGTAGCCTGAGGATTATTATAATACCCCCTCGTTATCGGTCCCCTGACGATTAGTTCGCCTGCTTGATTGGGGGGTAGTTCCCTGCCATCACCATCTACTATCTTTACTTCCCAACCAGGCAGGGCTTTGCCTACTGAGCCAGGCTTTCCGCTACCATTAAGGGATGGACGGGTAACATGACATACGGCTTCGGTTAGACCCCAACAATCGATAATTGTAAAGCCATATTGCTTCTTAAATCGCTTTACAATATCAATCGATAGCGGTGCACCAGCACTAATACACAAGCGTAGAGAACTCAAATCACTCTTTATTCCCTCCTTCTCCGCCATACCCGCTGCTATGGCAAAGATAAAGGGGACCCCCACAAATATGGTCCCCTTCTCCTTTTCAATAGCTGCCATAAAACTACTAATAGATAATCCTGTTCCCGGTACCATTACCACGGTGCTAGCTTTATAAACAGAACCCAGCAACGCCACGGTTAAGCCCAACACATGGTGCATGGGTAAAGCATATAGCATCATTACGTCTTTATCAGTTTGCTGAAACCCATCTGCTGACATGGCTGCCTCCGCCACCAGGCTGTGATGGGACAACATCACCCCTCGGGGATGAAAGGAGGGACCCGACGTGTAGCCAATCTGGGCTATATCCTCAGGCTTCGGTTCCGCATCAATCCTCTGCTCTGAACCTGCCTCCATAATCTCCTGATAGCTGAGGTATTGCCCCTTATACTTGGAATCTATGCCTATGACATGCTTAATAGATTTAAATCTTGATAAAACTGGGATTAGCGGCTCCAGAGCTGTGCTTTCAGCCACCAGAACCTTTGGTAGAGAGTCATTAAATAGAGAAGTTAACTCATCGCTCTTGTATTTAGTATCCAGGGCAACAACTATTGCGTCAGCCTTTACTATACCGAAGTAGGTAATAACAAATTCCGGGCTATTGGATAACAGCATTGCTACCCGGTCGCCCTTATTTGTTCCCAAGCTTATTAAGGTATTAGCTACCTTATTTGATGCTTTATCTAATTCAGAATAGGATATCCTGCGGTTGCCAAAAACGATTGCCGTTTTTCCCCCGTATCGACCCGCCGTCTCTTCCAGCATCAGTTTCAGGTTCATAGATGACTAACCCTCGCCCAGTATCACCCTGGCATCCACAGCCACAGCACCGTCTCTATAGGCAAAAATAGGATTAAGGTCGAGTTCCGCCACCTCAGGATGCTGCTCCACAAAACTGGAAACCTGCAGTATTAGCTCCTCTAGATTGGCCACATCCACTGGTTCTTGACCACGATAGCCTTCTAACAAAGGATAGCCCTTTATCTCCCGTATCATTTCCCTGGCATCTCTTCTTTCCAGCGGGACAATTCTAAAAGAGACATCTTTCAGGACTTCTACCAAAATGCCACCAAGACCAAACATAATTACTGGACCGAACTGGGCGTCCTTGGACATACCAATAATTACCTCTACCCCGGGACGAGCCATCTTTTGCACTGATACACCCTGAATCTTCGCCTCAGGATATTGTTTTTTAATCGCCTTCAAAATATCATCATAGGCTTCGCCTACCTGCTTCACTGTCCCTAAATCCAGCTTAACACCACCGGCATCACTCTTATGCACAACATCTGGTGAAGCTATTTTCAATACTACCGGTAAGCCAAGCTGCTGACTTATTGAGAGCGCTTCCTCTTTTGAAGTTGCTAGCCTGGTATCAACAACACTTATGCCCGCTTGCTTAAGAAGCTCTTTAGCTTCTATCTCCGTCAGTACGCTCCTACCCTCACTTCTAGCCCTATCTATTACCTGTCGCTCAGTCATTAAAGCTATCCTCCTGCATTCTCAGAATTTAATTAGGTAATTTAATTGCACAGTATAACAGATTTTACTCTCTTTGCCAAGAAATAGAGTTAATTGAGGCTGAACCTCTCACCCTTAATCCCTCTCCCCTTCAGCCGTTGTGTATAAGAGAAAAATTCCAGTGTCCCCTCTAGATTGTCATGGGAGACCACTGGGACAGCATAATTCATTTTGGTCTTATCATCTATTAGTGCTGCCGGGAGGAGGTATGGTAAACACCAGAACTGCGCCCAAAAGAGTAATGGCACTGTAGCTCAGCCATGCACCTTGATAACTGCCCCAGGTGTCAAACACCCACCCGGCCAGGGGAGCGCCAGCCACATTTCCTAGCATCATTATGCCAGACGTAAAGCCAAGAATCGTGCCAAAACTGGCCCTTCCGTAATACTCTCTTAGCAAGGTTATTCTTGTCGTGACGCTACATCCCCACCCCAGACTCAAAGTAATAATAAAGGGAACTAGCAGCCATATCCTTCCGGTAGTAATATACCCGAAAAAGAGTATACCTGCGGTCATGAAAGCGAAGCTAGCGGCGAATACCTGTCTGCTACCCAATCTTTCAACGAGCCAACCACTGCCAAGACGACCGCAGATGCTTGTAACCGGCAGAACAAGAGCCACCAGACTGGAGACAGACCTGGCGATGCCGAGACTGCTGAGATAGGGCATCATGTGCGTGACTACAGCACCTATCACGAATGAGTGACACGCCGATGAGATTGCTATGTGCCAGAAAGTTCTGCCACTTAACGCTTGTTTGGCAGAGATGTTGACTTCTTCGTTTGCCGTTGCGGCCTCGATTTCTCCTGTCTCCACTGCGCTGGTCATCTCGCCGTCGGGTTGATAGCCATACTGTTCGGGTTTGTGCCGGACTACAAATGACAGTGGCAAGACTATGACCAGCATGCCGAAACCGACAGCCACCATCGTCATTCGCCACTGCAATACATCAATCAATCCGGTTACTACAGGAACAATGAGACCACCGAGACCAAATCCACTGGCCACAATGCCTGTGGCTATGCCTGCCTTCATGCGGAACCAGTTGGCCACCGCTGTCATGAGTACGGTCCCGGTACATGTACTCATACCTATAGCTATCAAGACAAAAGCGCCGTAGAACATAGCGAGAGAAGATACACGGCTCAGGAGTAGAAAGCCCAAGCAGACTATAATGCTGCCTGAAAAGATTAGCCTTCTTGGTCCCAGGCGGTCAACAAGGAATCCTATAAGAGGGGCAAGAAGGCCCATCTCAAAACCGCGTATTGAAAAGGCAAGTGAGACCTGTGCATAACTCCAGTGGAATTCTTCTACTATGGGCTCAAAAACAGCGGTAAATCCGAAGTGAACAACGCCGCCAGTATAGAGAGTGATTAGTACGGCGGCGCCAACAATATACCAGCCATAAAACACCTTCGAGCGCTTCTGGTTGAAATCCATTAAAGGGTCGCTTACTCCATAGTTATGGAATTCACCCTGTGCTGTTGGACATAGGAAGTTGTCCAGACGAAAGCCGTTGGTGGTGATTCTCAATCTTATCACTGATACCCGTTGCGTGCAAACTCACCAACGTGAGGACACAGTAGCGTGGTTTTGTGTAAAATCTAGTTGTAAGAGCCCAAGCTTAATAAGGAACTTCCGGTAAAAATAAATAAGATATGTGCCCTATATGTGGAACCAAGTTGTTTAAGATAGGGAAAAGTTCGAGCTGATACCGATGTGCTTAGCATTCAGGAGGGAATGGACACGTTAAGGTAAGGAATGTCCGGCTCTTTGCCTTGTCAACCAATATTTTATCTAAAAAGGTCTTCCAAAGTCTTTGTGGCCCAGTAAGCTGGCTGCTGGCAACGAGGATAATGCTTTCATCCAGAGTTCGGAACCTTGTTAGAACTCTGGTCACGCTTAAATTCCAGGCGCAGAACCTGCTCGGTGTTTTCGGTTACCTTCGCCCTGTCATCTATGCGCCAGCCGACAACCCAAAGGATATGCTCAGGTGAGCAGACAATGGGAACTCGCTGGCGCCAGGTACGAGGGATTTTAGCATCAATCATATACTCACCTAATTTCTTGGGCTGACTCATACCCAGTGGTTGAAACCTGTCTCCAGCCTGGCGACAGCGCACAAACACTCTCTCGCCAACCTTATCAAGATTGAGATAGGCGGTAAAATCGTCATCTTTATCTTCCATCTGTTTCTGCTTTATGATGGTTGCTTTTACACGCCAGCCGGGAAACAAAGTTTCACCGGGTATTTTCAGGGCAAATTCATCGCTTATGAGTGGGAATGGAGATAGAACTGCTGATTCTGGAGCCAGCAGGTATCGGTTGTATTCTATGATAAAGAGCAAGCCTCCGGGTAGATTGAGCTTTTTCCCTGCTGGCTTACCCAAGGCAGCCATTATCTCTTCAATATGGCGAGCCTCAATATCTTTAAGGTTGCCCAACAGCTCTTCTATTGTCTCCCGAAGCAAGTGTCGTTGCAGGGCAGAAGGCAGCTCAAGAAACCTATCCTTGTCCAAAATAATTGTCTCTTCTTGCCTTTGAGCAACGCTACCCCATAATCGAGCGCTCTCTTTATCCAGGGAGGCAAGGTCGTCACCAGCAATGCGGGCAGTTCGGAGCAGAGCATCGGTTACCCGTGGGTTATAGCTCCGTAGCAGGGGTAAGAGCTGATGACGAATTTTATTTCTTAGTGGTGATAGTGACAGGTTGGAGGCATCAATCCTGGGCATAAGCTGATGGTTCTGGCAATATTCTGACGTCTCTTGCCGGCTTACCTGGAGCAAAGGTCTTATCACCATAAGGCTTCTGTCCGCAGACCGCCACCGGGTATTTGGCTGTAAGCCCCTAAGCCCTCTGATTCCTGTTCCCCGAATCAGATGCATTAATATTGTCTCTATGTGGTCGTCAACAGTATGCCCTACTGCCACGCTGTCAGCTCCTATAGATTTTGCTACTTCAGCCAGGAAGGTATATCGTACCTCGCGGGCTGCCTCCTCTAATGACGCACGCTGTTGGGCTCGATATGTTTTCACATCACGCTCTTCTATAGTGGCTGGAATACCGAGCTGGTGGGCCAGGTGAGAAACATACCGGGCATCAGCTTCAGACTCAGTACCTCGCAGTTGGTGGTTAAGGTGAGCTACATGTAGCTTTGTATTCAGCTCTTCCTGGAGTCTTACCAGACTATGAAGCAGGCAGACTGAATCAGGGCCACCGGATACCGCTACCAGTAGCTGGCACTGATTTGGTACCAGGTGATGTTCCCGGATAAAGCCTAGCACTCTCTGCTCTAGTGGTTCCTGGTATCTTTGTCTTTTCATCGCCATTTATGTTCCGATGAGGCGAATTCAATACTTACCAGATGATCTGGATTTCCTCTATAGCATCAGTATAACGCAGGGGGCTGCTGGCACCACTCAGCCACCACGGGTAAGGTCTACCTATAACCAGCTCTATCTCCATATCAGACTGTGGCTCAATAAAAATAAGCCCCCTGTCTACCGTCATAAAGGCAACTGCGGCATGAGCCCATTCTTTCGAACGAAGGCGAACATATGCCGCTCGAATGCCGTTGGCTTCAGCATTATTATTAAGCTCGGCAGCAAAATCAAAACAGACATATTCACCGCTAATAAACGAATTAGAATCTGTCTTATCAGTGGCCAGAAACCTCTTTAGCTCTTCATATGTAGGGTTACGAAGCCCCACCCAGCTTCCTACTTCCGCCGGGGAAGCACTCCCCAGACTAATTTCATATCCTTTGTGATACCCTTTATCGTATGCCTCGCCATGCGCTTCTTGGTAACCAAGCTCATAGGTCTGGGCATAACTCTGGTCGTAGCCGTCATTAAACGCAGCCGCAACTTTATTATCATAAGTACTACCTAAAGCACTTAAGTAAACAAGGACATCTAAAGCAATAAGCCCTCCTACCGCGACAATTAATGCGAGGACAATTCTGCCTATGGCTACGACAAGACTAATTTCCTTGAAACCACCCACCGTACTATTCCTGCTCTTTAATTTGCCTACCACACGATTGTTATCTTGGTGACAGTATCGTCATAGGGCGAAGCAGGGAGGCCATTCACCTCCCGGTAACTCTTGCCGACTTCTACTTTTACTTCTCGATGTGACCAAGGCTCAATAATAATAAGCCCCCTGTCAACAGTCTCAAAAGCAACTAGCTGGTAAAGGTAGACCCTTCCCTTTGGAGCCTTACGAGCAATTGGACACCGAACGTATCCCGCTCGAATACCGTTGATTTCAGCATAATCATGGATTTCTTTAGCGGAATCCATTTCGACCTCAACCAAGATTTCTCGAACCTCGTCATACGTAGGATTGTAGAGGAAATAATAGCCTTCTATATTGGCGCTGCTGCCGTCTACCCCTATATCTTTTATGTAGCCGACCCTGCTTCCTTCCTGATAGCCAGCTTCGCTTCCCTCTTTGAAACCATCCTCGTAACCTTGAGCATGCCCTTCCTCAAAGCCAAGCTCACTAGCATTAGCCACGCTGTCAATAAGGTTAGTGTAGATTAAAACGCCAGTGCCGATGCCGACACCAATAATTGCAGCAACTACAATAAAAGATATAAGTAGCCCCTTCATTATCTATCCTATCTTTTTCTACTTTGAGACTATTTTAATCTTATAATGAGCTACCTGTATATGACCTATGTCACCAAATTTACTACTGGACTTCTAGAATAAGTTTGGTGCGGTGTATTGATTGTGGGTAATTAGTAAAACCTAGCGCTAAGGCAACCTGCTCCGGTCTTCCCGAACCACCACTATCACAACGTAACCTCATCTCTACAGTGCAACACGGGTGATGCCAATCAACAAGCCATAGGTCATCAATTAAAGCCCTCAAATCGTAGTTTCGCCTGCCAGTATCCCGCTGGTGGTACCACGGCAGGTGCTCTAGCGAGAGCAAATTAGCTACTGCTGATTCGACATCTTTTGGTCCATTTATCGTTTCCACTTCAACCCTATATTCAGCATAGCGAACCTGGGATTGCAGAGATGGCAAACTCAGCCCTATTTGATACACCCCAAGTATTTCAATACCTGGTGGTAGCTGTTGGCTGACGGCAGCGGTGAACCAATGTGGAGAGACCAGCTTGGTAACAAAGACATCCATTAGCTCAGCTTCACTGGTTACCCCCACCGCAAGGGGCACAGCCAGTGACAAGCGAGGGTGAGGACTAAACCCTTCTGAGTAGGCCAGTTGTATCTGGGCACGTAGAAGTGCTCTTTCCCACAGCCGCATGATATCAAGGTGGGAGACAAACTTTATCCCCTCTCCCCGTTTGAACCTAACCCGAAGACGCTGCATCTCCCTTATTTGTCTTCCTCTTAGCTAATAGAATTTTCTCAATTTTTAAGCCGCGCATTTCAGTTATCGTCAGATTCATACTCTTATACCGCAACCTCTCGCCAGTTTTGGGTATACGGCCGAGAAGGTTGAGGATAAAGCCGGCCACGGTCTCATAATCCTCACTTTCAGGTAATGCCAAATCCATCTCTTCATTAGCCTCTTCAATACGCATGCCACCATCAACCTGAAAGGTATATTCATCAATAGCTTCAAACTCCTTCTCTGCCTCGGCAAATTCATCACCCACTGCACCAACGATTTCCTCAACCAACCCACTGAGGCTAACTACGCCGGCGGTACCCCCATATTCATCCACCACCACCGCCATCCGGTAGTTCCTGTCTCTCATCTCAGTGAAAAGCTCACTGATGGGCTTTGACTCGGGAGCAAAGTAGGCAGGACGAATCAGACTATCAATGGTATCCTCCTCATTAATTGCATCCTTGGCTTGAGCCATCAGCACATCCTTTACCGCGAGGACTCCTACCACGTTGTCCGTGTTCTCTTCGTATACCGGGAAGCGGGATAAGGGATATTCAGTATATATTTTAAGGAAATCAGCCAGCTTAATACTCTTCTCAATCCACACCACCTCAGTCCGTGGCACCATAACCTCGCGCACCGGACGGTCACCAAAGTCAAAGACCTTGTGCAGCATCTTGGCTTCATTCTCCTCTACTGTCCCCTCCTTATGCCCTACCGATATCATGGTGCGAATTTCCTCCTCGCTAACCAGATACCTGGACGCAGGTGTGCCCCCCACCACCCTAGTAATACCCGAAGCTATCCAGCTAAGCAGGAACACAAGAGGAGTAAACACCCAGAAAAGCACCTCTATCGGACGGGCAAATATCAGAGATAATCGCTCAGCATGGCGGTTAGCTATCGTTTTGGGTGTAGTTTCAGCAAATACCAGTATAATGATGGTTAGCCCCACAGTAGCGATTAAGATGCCCTGTTTACCCCAAACAGAGACTGCTAAAACAGTAGCTAGAGCTGATGCGGCAGTCATAACAAGGTTAGTCCCCAGCAAGATGATTGACAGGAGCCTGTCTGGTCGCTGAATCAGCCTGTCTATCCTTGCTGCTCCCTTAACCCCGCTGCTAAGCATCTGCTCCACTCTAACTCGCTGCAAGGAGAAAAAAGCTGTCTCCGAGCTGGTAAAGAAAGCGGTTAGCAAAATACAAGCAACCAGCAGCACTATATATAATGTTTCATTACCGACCATATCTCATCAGCCAATTTTTTTATTCGTTCTTAGTAGAGTTTGATTTCTCAGATATCGTTTTTTTTATCAGGTTCCTCTGCCGCACTTTCTCTGCTCTCTACAGGCTCTTCTTTGGTTAGTAATACCTCCTCTATCTTCATCGCACGCATCTCTGTAATTACTATTTTTACATCCTTATATCTTAACTGTTCGCCCTGTTTCGGAATATGCCCGAGAAGGCTCAGGATAAAACCAGCTATCGTTTCGTAGTCTTCACTTTCAGGTAATCCCAACTCCATCTCTTCGTTTATTTCCTCAATACGCATGCCGCCATCAATCTGGAAGGTATAGGCATCTATTACCTCGTATTCCTTTTCCGCAGCCGCCAGTTCATCACCAACCGGACCGACGATTTCTTCAACCAGTCGGCTGAGGCTGACAATACCTGCTGTGCCACCGAATTCGTCTATCACTACTGCTACTCTATAGTTATTATCACGCATCTCAGCAAAAAGCTCATTGATAAGCTTGGTTTCAGGGGTAAAATAGGCAGGGCGGACGAGTTCATCAATTAGCGCCTGTTTGCCAATGTCACGCTTGGCTAAACCCATCAGTACATCTTTGATGGATAGGATGCCAACCACATTGTCCATATTTTCCTTATATACTGGAAACCGCGATATTGGTGACTCAGCATAGAGAGAAAGGAAATCAGCAACTGTGGAGCCCTGCTCAATAGCTATAACCTCGGGGCGCGGTATCGTAACCTCGCGGACCGGGCGGTCGCCAAAGTCGAAAACCTTGTGCAGCATCTTAGCCTCATTCTCCTCCACCGTTCCCTCTTTATGCCCCACTGATATCATGGTCCGGATTTCTTCTGCCGTGGCTAAAGACCTTGGCACCGGCTCTCCCCCTAGAAGCTGACTGACCCTTGAGGCTATCCAGCTCAATATAAAAACAAAGGGAGTAAGTAGCCAGGAAATTAGCTCTAAAGGTCGGACAGCAATCAGAGATAACCGTTCGGCATGATGGGTGGCTATGGTTTTAGGGGTGGTCTCAGAAAATATCAGTAAGACGACGGTAACCCCTATAGTAGCAATAAGGATACCATGCTCCGGCCAGCGGGTAATAGCCAGAGCTGTGGCTAAGGCAGCCGCAGCGGTGTTAACAAAGGTGTTGCCCAGTAAGACGGTTGATAAGAACTTCTCCGGCCGCTGAATCATTCTAGCCACCCGCTTCGCCCCCCTCACCTCAGTACTGACCAGATGCTCTAATCTTACCTTCTGTAAGGAAATAAACGCTGTCTCTGAACCGGAAAAGAAAGCGGATAAGATAAGGCAGACAGTAAGAAGCACTAAATACAGTGCTTCAGTGCTAGACAATTACCATCACCTGCCCATTGCAATGTTTTAATAATACTACCAGTACCTTCCATAATAACATTGAGTGTCAAAGATGTCAAAAAAGTAGCCATTTTGGTAGACCATGTCTCTCAACATGACGCACCGCCAAACAGGAAAAGCCGCACTAGTGCGGCTTTTCCTCTGATGTCCAATGCTCGTATGAGTTCCCTGTAGTCTTGCCTCGCGGCTTTAGTACCCCGGGTTATTCAACGTATACATGCACTTTCTCTCTACCGTCCTGAACATCCACCTCAAGGTCACCTAGAGCCTCTATTAACTCCTCAATATCGTCTGCCTTTAAATTACACAGGTCAAAGTCGACCCCTTTCTCCTTTAAGGCTTCATTCACCTTATTAGCAGCATGTGATGGAATGAGGGCAGTAAGTTTCATCCCGGCACGTATCAGATTCATCGGCACACGGATATTTACCTTGTTAGCATCATGTCCGCCCTCACCCTCGGAACCGGGCTGAACTTCAACCCTCAAATACTTGTAAGGTAGTTTTCTATCGGGTGCTTTATCAGATGATTTGTCCTCCATGCCCTCCCCGGACCCCATAGCAGCAAGTAGTCTTTCAGCCTCATCAACAGTTATTTTTTTCTCAGCAAGCATCTCCAATATACGTTTTCGACTTTCAGCCATGATATAACCTCCTGTAGATATTATTTTACGGAAACGAATACACTTTCCTGGCTCTGAGTGACTTTCACCTCGAGCCCACGCAATGCGCAGATACAAGCGAAGATTGCCGGGGCGGCAATAAGAAGCAGTCTACCCCAACCCAGAGGCCAGAGTACAATCGCTGCCAACAGTACGAACGGTGCCAGAATGAGTAGGATTATGACAATAATAGGTAAGATAACAAAAAGAGGTAACCACAGATTTATCTTACTATCCGGCTTATCAATGCGTACGCGCATAAGACATGGTGGTCGGTTCATCTCGATAGCCTCCTTATTGCTTCTTCAGCAGTAATCTCACCTCGCTCAAGCTCGGATAATACATCCTCCTGTGATGGTAAAGGGTGAGTTTCAACAAGCTCAAGCTTCTCCGCAAGGCGGTTAAGCCGGTTCTTCACTGTAGGGTAGCTGATGCCGAACATCCTCTCCATATCCTTTATCGACCCGTGGCACTGGACGAAGGCCATTATGAAAATCTGGTCCTCGGAAGTCAGGCGGGCCAGCAGTGGCAATTCGAACTCACCCTCAATTGCGATATTACTGCCGGTAAGCCGAATACGCTCGATTACTATTTCCGCACCCCGGGTGATTCGCGTTAGCTCATTCCATTCTCTCGGCATTCTCTCTGTCCTCCACTAATAACCAAATATTAATATATTTAATCTATTTATTAATATACTCAATAATATCATAACATAGATTTTAACTTTGTCAATACCCTAATGAAAAAATTTTTAACATTGGCAACAATACTATCACAAATTATCAATAGCTACGCTTCATGGTGCAAGGCTCTCAAGATAAGTCCAGAATTAATCCTCTCTATCCAGCAGGAAGAGAGGTAAGAAATCCATCTTACAAACCATTGCCCTTCTCCGAGAAGGAGATAGCTATAAGTATGGAAGTTAGAGAGGCAAAGCCCCTCACACAAAAGCAAAGGGGAGTTGGAAGGACGAAGCTTCTTAAACAAGAGAAGGGGAGTCAAAGGGGGATGGGGTTATATAGATTAAATGGGCGAGGATAATAGACAATCTTCAAAGAGACTGATTATTCTGTCAGTTACCGCCTATGCTATAATTCAGATATATGAAAATACTGGGCATCGAGACCTCTTGTGATGAGACAGCCGCCGCGGTGGTGGAGGATGGAGTTAGAATTCTGTCCAATCAAGTTGCCTCGCAGGTGGAAATCCATGCCCGCTACGGGGGAATTGTTCCCGAAGTAGCCTCCCGCCAGCATATTCTGGCCATTATCCCTATCATCGAGCAGGCAATGACTGAGGCTAAAGTCACCTGGGTCGATTTAGATGGCATTGCTGTTACCATCGGTCCCGGTCTGGCTGGCTCACTACTGATAGGAGTAAATGCGGCTAAGGCTATTGCTCTGGTGCACGGTATACCCATTACCGGGGTTAACCACCTTGAAGGCCATATCTACGCTAACTGGCTGGGCGAGCACCGCCCTGATTCGGCACCCGTCTTCCCCCTGGTATCCCTTATTGTCTCCGGGGGGCATAGTGACCTGGTGCTAATGAAGGGGCATGGAGATTATGTTTTACTGGGACGGACACGAGACGATGCTGCCGGTGAAGCCTTTGATAAAGCAGCCCGGATACTGGACCTGGGCTATCCCGGTGGTCCAGCCATTCAGCGAGCCGCAGAATCAGGTACCGCCTCAATCCAGCTACCCCGTGCCTGGCTAAAGGGAACCAACGACTTCAGCTTTAGTGGTATTAAAACAGCCCTGCTACGACTGGTGGAGGGGGACAAGGTACCGAGTAGGGCAGATGCTGCCGCCAGCTTTCAGGAGGCAGTGGCTGAAGTTCTGGTGACCAAAACCATAGCCGCAGCCAGAGAGTACAGGGTGAATCAAATTTTACTGGCGGGAGGAGTAGCCGCAAATAGTCTGCTTCGTCAATGGCTGGTGAAAGATTCACCCCTCCCCGTTCTCATTCCCGACCTGAAGCTATGCACCGACAATGCCGCTATGATTGCTGCCTGTGGTTATTTTCATTTCCAGGCTGGCAAGATAGATGGCTTAGATTTGGACGTATTTCCCAGCCTTAAGCTGGCTTAATGAACAACTGCTGCACCTCCCCTGGGTGCACAGGTTATTATAGATGTGAATTAGCCCCTGCTGCCATTTGGCCGAACTGACCATGCCCCTGCGTAGCCCAAGCTGCTCCGTCATATGTCTTTCTACGGAGTTTACTGCTAGCCTGGGGTAAAGGTGGTAAAGGTCAAAGGCTTTCCTACCCAATTCTGGCCGGGAACTAAATTGGCTCCAGGCGAAGGTGAAGGGCAGGAGTACATTTACTGTAATATCGGCCGCTCGCCCACTACCAAGAAGAGTTGGGCTTATTATCCTGATACCTGAACCAAAATCAAAGTGTCTTGCCCAATAGCCATCAGTGGCAACCAGTAACCCTCTTTCTAATCTGTGGGAACCTCGGATCACAGGCACCTCCTCTACCAGGCTAACTAACCCTTCAAGTAATCCCTTTTCTTGGTAGCGAAGCAGGAGATAACTCATAGCTACTAAGCGACGAACGGGGGAGTTATTCGGCCTGACCTTAAAAAGTTGCCAGGCACCGGAGGACATCGCCTTGGTGTTATGGGAAGAAGTCCATAGCCTTTCCAATCTGTCTATCCATGTATCATCTGATTTATTTCGCCGGTGCCTATCCCGGCGCTGGGCAGGAAGCAGTCCAGCAGTCCCCAAAAATAGGGCCTGTTGCCTGGCGAGACACTCTCTCTCTGATATTTTGTCTTGAATCACCGACTCCAGAATTTGAAGAGGCAACCTGCGGGCTAATTCCAGGAAGGGGAGTTTATTCCTGGAGTAGCCCAGAGCTCCCATTATCCCCCGATAAAGGGACTCGTTTGCCTCCATTTGAGTCATGTCTCTTTGAAATCTGGCAGCCTTGGCTAAAAACCGTTCTTCCCCAGCCCTGTCCAGGAATTCTGCTATGGTACTCGTTTTCACACGTCGCGCAATCTTGAGACAAGGTATATTCAAGTTAGTTGAAGAAGATGCTAAATTGAGCAACTGGTTAATAGGAATTTTTATATATTTGTGCAGGGCAAGGATTGGTACTTCTCTGCCATTCTGAAGCTTGGTACTCGTCCTGGCATTATGCCACATCACAACGTGCAGGATTACCCGGTTATAGAATAAGTCCCGGTGGTGCTGGTGATTCCGCCAATCGCTTGACTTTACATGTATTTCTATATCTCCCCTCAATAATCCCTTGCTGGTAACAATAACCGCGTCCCTAAAATCAGCCCCTTGTTCATCGTTAAGCCTTCCCGGGTAGATTACCTCTACTGGCTCACCGTCTTCAGTAACCAGCTCTGCTCTATCCAGCAACTGGTGCTGCCAGACTTTTATTAACTGGCTCTCTGAAAGCTTATCTGGCAACTCGCTCACTTCAACCCCTGATACAAATCGACACTATGGAATTATTTACCAACCCCATCCCCCTTTATCCCCCTTCCCCTCATTAAGGGGAAGGGGAGAAAGAGTTTGATAAGAGGGACGAAGTCCCTCTTTAACATCCTACGGGATAAGAAGGTCTTCGCCCCTATTATATTCCCCGGAAATAAGTAATACCTAAAAAGATTTTGTCTCTCTTCAACTCTCCCTCTGTTTGATTTTACACGTTATCGTGTATTACTTTATTTAATAAAAGCGGCCTCTAAACCACTTCACCTTTTTGAATATATTACACAGAAACGTATATACTTTCAAGAGTCTCTGGTTTTTGTAGGGGTTGCCTTATATTTAAAATTGGCTCGTTCAGCAACGATGGAAAGAAGAGTAGATGAAGCACCTCTGGGCTTGTATAACCCTATTTCCCATTCGCTTATTGTCTGCTGACGCGTACCCAGCCTGTCTGCCAGTTCACGCTGGGTGAAACCCAGGTGGAGCCTTAAGGCCCGAATACGCTTGCTATCCCACTCCCTCCGGTTTGCTTCGTACTGATTGGCCACGACTAGATTCTACACGATTTAGTGTAAACTGTCAATAAGGCCTCCTTTCTAAAGTGAGACTGTTCTTTAGAAACCCATACCTTCCGTCCCCCTTCCCTTAAAAAAGGAGAGTTAGAGAGAGGCGAACCTTTCAAACAAAAGCAACAGGGAGATAAAGAGGGGCGCTAGCCCCTCTTGTTAAAAACTTCCCCCTTCCCCTTATCAAGGGGAAGGGGGATTAAGGGGGATGGGGTTAATAAAACTAAGGGGGTGAGGTTTATAAACAGTACCCGTAAAAGTTCTTATTGACAGAACACTATGTCTGGCTTTATTATCAAAGCTAGAAATCACAACCACTTTGCCAACAGGCAAACACATGGGAGGTTAAGAGATAGTGTACACCAAAATCTGGCGAATAGTGGCGGTTGCTTTGCTTCTCTGTCTGCTGCTAGTATCTGCACCAGCAACACCAGTCCAAGCACTAACCGGTAACATAAATATCTATCCACAGATTGGCCCGGTAGGCACAACGGTGAGCGTTACAGCCACAGGATTCACTGCCAACGTCAGTTATACTGTTAGATTTGCAGGAGCCATTGTTGCTAATGGCTATACTAGTACCAGTAGCTTTTCCAGTTCCTTTACAGTTCCGTCATATCCCAGAGGGTCGCACGGCATTACAGTAATAACAGACAGTGATGACAGTAATATCGCATATTATACGGTAACGCCAACGATTTTCTTGTCCACTCGGTCTGGCTATGTTGGTGACAGCGTTGTAGTCACTGGTACCGGTTTCGCGGCTAGCTCAACGGTGACCATCTACTTTGGCACGGCGGCTATGACCACGGCGAGCACCACGACTTCCGGTACCTTTAGCAATGCTACCTTTACTGTGCCGGAAAGCTACAGAGGAAGCCACCAAGTAAAGGGAACCGATACAGGTGGTGATTCGCCTAACGTTAGCTTCACCACTCAGCCCAAAATAGTGGTTAGTCCTCTCTCAGGGACCGTCGGCGGGCAGATTACAGTTGGGGGCACTGGTTTTGCAGCTAGCTCAGTGTTGACCATCTACATCGATGATGAAATAGAACACACTACTCAAACTAATAGCGTGGGTACATTTGCCAATACTACCCTTACCATCCCTGAAAGCCGTCAGGGAAGCCATACGGTGAAGGCAAGAGATGCCAGTGCTAACCAGGCTACAGCCAGCTTCACCGTCTCGCCGGTAATAGCCATAGACCCGACGTCGGGGACATCAGGCAACGAGGTGACGATTGGCGGTACCGGGTTTAGACCCAACACCGTTATCACTGTTAGCTTCAATGCCGTCGCTATAGCTACCACCCCGTCGCCAGTTACCAGCAATAGTAAAGGTAGTTTCAGCGCTAGTTTCCCTATCCCGGCGGCCAGTGGTGGCACCCACCAAATAAGCGCCAGCGATGGTACCAATAGTGACTCAGAATCTTTATCCATTTTGTCCAGCTTCAGCCTTAACCCGGTGAGTGGTTTCGTCGGCTCCAAAATTACCGTTAGCGGTACCGGCTTCCTCCCCAGCAAGCAAATAGTTATCACTTTCCACAATAAACAGATTGTCACTGCTGTCAGCGATAGTTACGGCAGATTCAATGCCAGCTTCAATGTGCCTGCCCATCCTGCTGGCACCTATACAGTAGCAGCCACTGATCTTACCAATGTACAGGAGGCTTCCTTCACAATTTCCACCAGCGCCGAAATCAGCCACACCAGTGGCTATGTCGGCATGGAACTCGCCATCAGCGGCGTCGGGTTTACGGTCGGTGAAACGGTAACTATCAGCTATGATGATAATCAAGTAGCTACAGCTATTGTGAACACTAACGGAAGCTTCTCTACAAACTTTGATATCCCAGCCAGTAGCGGTGGAGAACATACCATAATTGCCACCGATACTATCAACACTATACAACTTGATTTCACTATGGAGTCAACACCACCAGCAACACCGGTGCCGCTAACACCGGAAATGGATATTAAAACGAAGGCAGAGGCATATTTTGACTGGGAGGATGTTACTGACCTCAGCGGCGTAACCTATACCCTCCAGATTGCCACTGATGAGGACTTCTCGCAAGCCTCTATAGTGCTGGAGGAGACAGGGATTACCCAGTCGGAATATACTATCGCTAGAGAGGACAGGCTAAAATCAGTCAGCAAGGAAGCACCCTACTACTGGCACGTAAAAGCTGTAGATGGTGCTTCTAACGAGAGCCAGTGGTCAGGCACAGGGTCATTCTACGTTGGCTTTACCCTGGCTTTGTCTCAGCCTGTTATATATATCATAATTGGAGTTTGTGCCCTGCTGTTCTCTATTTTTACCTTCTGGCTGGGTAGAAAGACCGCATACTACTAACCAATCTATGTGACCGCTGAAAACCTTGTTTTCCAGCAGTCGTTAAATTCAGGTGGGGAGGGGAGGTATCTTTGCTGACAGTCCGAGAGACTTTTTCAGCAATTTCTCTACGTGCTGGCACTGAGCATGCGAATGATTTTGGTCTTGGCTCTGGCTACATCCAGCCTATCAACCTTCTCTATTGCCGCCTGGAGGTCTCCCTCTTTAGCCAGATAGGTAGTCATCACCACCGGCACAAACTCCTTTGAAGCTGATTCCTTCTGGATAACGGCGGCAATACTGATATTGTATTTCCAGAATATGTTGGTAATCTGAGCTAGAACGCCAGCCTGGTCAACCACGCTAAACCGCAGGTAGTAGCGCCTCTCAACAGCTTCGGTAGGGCCCAGGTTAAAAGCCTCTGCCGAACTCGGCATGGGTAGTGTCCTGCCCTCGGCTATATCCAGCAAGTCTTTAATGACTGCATCCGCCGTAGGGTAAGTTCCGGCTCCCGGAGCCACCAACCCGGTTACTACCCCATATTCATCCTCAAGCTCGGTACCGTTATAGGCTCCCTCAAGGGAGCCCAACAGCGACATTTGGGGAACCAGCGCCGGATGTACGGCGACATTGAAAACGCCTTCTTTTTCCTCAATTACTCCAACCAGCTTAACCGAGTAGCCCAGTTCATCAGCATACTGTATATCCTGTAGTGTAACATCTCTGATGCCTTCAACAGGAAAAGGCCCGGCAGCGCGGTAGGAATTACTGATAAGACCCAGGAGAATACGAATCTTGTTGGCGGTATCTATCCCGTCAATATCGTCTGATGGGTCACTTTCAGCATAGCCTTTTTCCTGGGCTCCTCTCAGTGCCTCCTCAAACCCCTTCCCCTCCCTCGACATGGTAGACAGTATATAGTTACAGGTGCCGTTCAAAATGGCATAAATTCTTTTGAATTTTTTAGCTGCGGTACCCGCCAGTCCGAGCTCATGAAGAAGTGAATGACCGCCAACAAAACTGGCTCTGAAACCAATACGGCGGTTCAAGGTTGAAACCAGTTGAAAAATACTTTCTCCCTCCCGGGCCAGCAGCTTCTTGTTGGCAGTAACTATAGCTTTACCCTGTTTGAGAGCTTCCAATAAAATACTTTGTGCCGGCTCAATGCCTCCTATCAACTCAACCACGATATCGATTTCGGGGTCATCGACGGCCTGCCGCCAGTCGTTGGAGAGATAGCTTGCCGGCAGCTCAACAGAGCGTTTTGTTTCCAGGTCTATATCAATAACTCTGGAAAGTTCAAGGCCGGCAATCCCCTTTTGATAAAGAAGCTCCACCACCCCGGTGCCAATATTCCCCCAGCCAATAACCGCTACCTTCTTTGTCGCTGCCATAACCTGGACTCCTGAGAAGAAATTAATAATCAAGCCTATATTATAGCTACAGGCAGGGTAGTGTCAAACGAGATAAGCTGGTCAATCATCAAATAAAACAATGATATAGTGGAGTCCCGAGTTACCTATTAAGTGTCTGGATGGTGCAGACTAGAGCAAAGGTCGCTGTATGTCAGACGGGAGTTCCATCCTAGTGCCTGCCAAACGTCTAGTTAAACAACCTGGGCACATACAATGGTCATACCCATTCGAATAATGAGCCAAGCCATGTATTATATCATCAACTTGGAAGAATTTTGGTGCTAACTTATCAAATTGTCGCGCATAACCACTTTCAAATTTACCGTAAACAGCGTTTGCACAGAAGTCTGCAACTTGTAATAATCGTGAGTTGCTCGCCATGGTGAACAATGGTATGTCCGCAAGATTATAGGCTTCTCCCCATCGTGTACCATATTGTCGAATCCTTGAGGCAAGAGTTTCTATACGCTGTTGATATTGTGATTCGGCTATAATTATCAAACCTCGCTGGGCTTCGCCTTCATCCTTGTATTTCCAGCGTAAGAATCGGTCAAACCTGTTCACCATGCTTTCAAATGCCCAATCATACTCATTCGTTTCTTTTTTCAACCAAGCACGCTCAACAACGCTAGCAAATAGAAATAATTGCTCTTCTGCTATTGCGTTATACACAGCATCTAATAACTGGTGGCGGTTCGGAGTGTTTAGGTCACACCATGGCGGTTCCTTCCCGGCTCTAATAACAGATGCATGAAATTCGATAGTCTCCTTGATATCAGGAAGAAATTTCAATTGTATCTGGTCTAAGGTTGAAGATAACCAGAAGGTCTTTCTTTCGAAAATAGCTATGCCGGCTAGAACAAAATAGTTTCCGCTGTGCTGTCCAGATTCATCAACATATAGTAGATACATAAGTCAACTCAAAAAAAACGAGACCAAGAGGAAAAATCCTACGGGCAGATTCTCGCTGCCCTCTTGGTCTGGTTTCATTATATCACTCTGAGTGGTTTTGTCAAGTGTTTTTGCCGCTAGCTCTAAAATAGTCTCGCACATCCCAAAATTTTCTAATATATACTCCCCCTCCCCACCCTCGGCTCATACTGGTTGGCAGCTTCAACGAGGAGGGCTAAACTCATCAGGAAGTCATCGTGTCCCTGGGAGGGGTCAACGTAGAAATTCATCGTCTGGCTGGGACGATAATGGCTTTTGGCTTTATCTGCTTCTAGCCAGAACTCCTGATATTCAGTTGAACCATCCCCGTTATACATTTTTAATCTGCCCGAATTAACGGCAGCCAGCAGGCTGAAACCCAGCTCCGACTTTGAGTGCTGGGTAAAAGTGAAGGGTATAACCAGTGAACCCAGCGTCTGCCTGAGAAAGGAACTTACCGGCTGACCAACCCCGGTAGCGTCAACCACCACCCGGCGGCAGTGCCAGACATTCTTAAGTGTGTCTACTAATTGGGAATAAAGCTCGGTGTGTTTCTTGCCCGTCCACCAGTAGTGCTCGATAACCTTAACCCCGGGCTGTTTTTGAACATTGCTACAGGTTGAAAAATCCAGCTCACCAATAGTAACCACCGTTGAATCCTGGCGCGGCTTGAGGGCTCTTAGCCGGGCTCCTTCCTCCTCTTCAGCCTCTCCAGCCAGGTCAATACCGGCAATATAGATTTTTCCACTCTCCGGCTGGTGCTTTCTACCATGCTCGCCATTAAGTTGAGCTTTCTGCTGAGGCGAAAGGAATCCCCCGCCACCGCTTATAGGCAGGAGACAATATTGGGTTAAGAAGAGAGGGTGATTTTCTCCAAGGCGCTCCCTCTCCCCTTCAACATAGGCTAGATAGTCAGGGTTGTATTTCGCCACTTCCTGCCAGTCATAGCGAAAGTAGCGTTTGATGCCGTCCTTTTTCTCCAACTCGGAATTAGTCTGCTTTATCTCCTCTAAAAGAGTGGAATCATCCCAGGTAGTGCCGTAGTGAACTGTAGTAACATTGGTTGTTGCTCCCATAGGCTTGAATTCTTTGGTATATTTTTCCTTGCTGACATCCTGCGATTCATCTATTTCCATGAGAAGATGAGCGGTGTGCCCCACTACATTGGCTGACTCATCAGCCGACAGGAAGACGGCTCTGGCATATCCCAGCCTGATGATGTAACCCAGCTCAGTTGCCCAGATGCCACCAAAACCGGCATCATTTAGCCTGTCTTTCAGCCGGGACATCGAGATAACTGTCTGGGGCTTGAAGGTGGGTGAGCACTTGACCAAAGCCTGTGGTTCAGCCATATAGAGAGTCAACAGCAGAAGCTCAAGCTGAGCTGACAGCTCGTTCTTACCCCCCTGCCGGGCAATTTCAACGCAAAAGGTTAGTCCCTTCCTGCCGAAAACGCTGTCCAATATCGCTAGTGCCACCTCCCGCTGATAGGGACGTAGCCTCTTTATCTTAGCTCCTGAGACTTCGGAATCTTCAGAAGATTCGCTATTTACCGATGTTGGTCCCGATACCGATACCAAGGGGGATGGCGACATCTCTAAGGACATTACCTATTGCCTCCTTCAACCCTTTCTTGTCTTCCTTGCTGATGTTATACCTGGTCCTGACCAGCCTAGCCAGGGTATTAGTAGCCTGCATAATAAGCTTGATATTCTCCGGGTCACGTTCAAGGAGGGACTTTATCTTTACCCTTAATAAAGCGATTTCATCGTCAATGCCTTCAACGCCAGTAGCCAGCTCAAAGTTTAGCTGCTCTGCCTCATTAAGCACCTTGGAGTAGAATCCGTGTTTCCTGGCGTTCTGATTACCCTTTGGAGCACCTCTTTTCCCTTTCAAACTATCTTCCCCTAGTTTTTGTTACTCTCTTCACGCTAGAAGCAGAAGTTCCGAGTGAAGGGCTATTTGAAACTCTTTTACTAACAGGTGGTTTATCTCCATTCCTGAGAACGCTTACAGTAGCCAGGACAATGGTGTGAGCCGCCAGGTCCCACCTGTGATTTTCTACAGCTACCCGTAATAGCCTCATATCTTCCCCCCTTGATTATGCACACCTGTATATTAGCACATTTGTTCTACTATGACTAGAGAGTTTTGTCATTTTTTTATACCCAAACTTGGATTGATATTAGCCTCTGGTGGGTATAAAATAGGCTGTAAGAAAATGAGTGTTGCCAAGCAGCTTTACCAGCTACAGGAGGTTGACCTGGAGCTTGAATCCAATGAGCAAGCTTTGAACCACATTCACAGCCAGCTTGGAGAAAGTAAAGCAGTAATTGAGACTCAGAATAAGCTGGCTTCAGAGCGCCAACATCTGGAGGAGCTAACGCACCAGCAACACTCTGTAGAATGGGAAATAGATGATATTATCAGAAAGCTCACCACCGTCGAAGAAGAACTATATAGCGGTAGGATTCGCAACCCCAAAGAACTGACCAGCCTGCAGCAAGAGATTGATAGTCTGAAAGCCAAGCGCAACAAGCTGGAGGACGGAGCGCTAGAGGTAATGGAGAAGGTCGAGCTAGCGACCAAGAGCGTAGCTGCCCTAGATAGCGAGCTTAAAACGCTGGAGGCTGATTGGCAGAGCCAGCAACAGAAGCTATCGGCTGACCTTGAACAGCTCAAAGCCGTAATTTCCAACCTTAAACAGAAGCGAAAACTACTGGAAACAGAGATTGACCCTCAGACAGTTGAAATTTACCACGAACTCAAAAGACAAAGGGGAACAGCAGTAGCCAAGGTAGAGCAGGGGATATGCCGTGGTTGCCGCATATCTTTACCTGTTACTGAGCTACAGCGAGTAAGAAGCGGCAGTCTGGTACGATGCAGCAGCTGCGGACGTATTCTCTTCCTCGCCTGAGTAAATAGGAAAGACTGTGGTTGTACCCATTCAAGCCTGAGAAGCCAGAAAAGTGTATGTTTGTCCAATGCTTAGCCTGATATAATGAAGATAAAGAGAGCAGTAGTAATATTTACCGATGGCACGGCTGAGCCCAATCCCGGTCCAGCAGCTATAGGTGCCGCTATAAAGGACGAGCAAGGCAAGCTCATTACCTCTATTTCTCAACCCATTGGTTGGGCGACCAATAACCAGGCAGAATATAGAGCCATCATTGTTGCTCTTAAAAAGGCTATTGAGTTGGGTGCCGACCAGGTTGATGTGCGTTCCGATTCGGAGTTAGTCGTTAAGCAAATTAACGGAAGCTACCGGGTGAAGAATGCTGCTCTCAAATCCCTGTATCAGCAGGTGAAACAACTGCAAAGCCTCTTCAAAGGCTTCACTATCACTCACATCCCACGTCGGCAAAATAAAGAAGCTGATAGCCTGGCCGGTAAAGCCCTTAGGTAATCCATTTATTCTTTAACAAGAGTCACAATACCCAGCATTGCCAGAAAGGCAAGGCCGGCTCCGAAGTAGAAAGGAGCTGCCGTACTGACATTATCCCACAGCACACCAGCAATCAGGCTAGCTGCCACAAGGCTTAGACCAACAACGCCATGATACAGGCCATAAGCTGTTCCCCTCTTTTCTGCAGGTGCTAAATCAGCCACAAAAGCCCTGGCTACCCCCTCGACTATCCCGTAATAAATCCCGTAGCAGGCAAAAAGCAGCCATATCTGCCATAAACTTGATGACACAGCAAATCCCAGATATACCAGAACATAAATGAACCAGCCCAGGATGATAACCCGCCTTCTACCCAGCTTGTCCGACAGTATACCCATCGGTAAGGAAGAGACGGCTTCGACAGCATTCCACAATACGAGCATCAGCACTACATTGAAAAGGGGTGCCCCCAGATTCTGCGCCCTCAGAATGACAAAGAAATCACTTGAATTACCCAGGGTGAATACCACCATAATAGCTATAAACACCCAGAAGCGCTTATCAAAGCTACCCTTTATTCCGGATAGAGACATCCTGACTTGAGAACTACTACCTGTTGAGTCTTCTCTCTTTCTCTCGCGAACAAAAACCTGCAGTACTATGACCGCCAGTACCGCTGGAATGATACCCCCTATTACCAGCCACCGGAAGCAGTCCAGGCCAAGTTCTACTGCGCCAGTCCCTTGAACAAGGTATACAATAATGGCGGCTATGATTAACCCCAGGAAAGCCCCGGTGGTATCCATAGCCCGGTGCAAGCCAAAGCCCCTGCCCCTCTCGTCAGCAGAAATAGAATCAGCAATCAGGGCATCACGTGATGAGGTGCGGACACCTTTACCAACCCTATCGGTGAATCTTACGGCTAAAACTACACCCCAGGCATTAGCCAGATACAAAAAGGGTTTGGCTATAGTAGAAATACTGTAGCCGGATACTGCCAGAAACTTACGCTTGCCTAGCTTATCGCTAAGCCAGCCGCTAAATATCCTGCATATGGCATCGGCACCTTCCGATAGTCCGCCGACAACACCGACAACAGTACCCGCTGCCTTTAATACATTGGTTAAAAAGAGTGGGACAAGGGTGAAAATCATCTCACTGCTGACATCGGTCAGCAGGCTGGTCATACCCATGAAAAACACATTGGGGTGAAGTCCCCAGATTTTTTTACGGCCAGCACCAATATCTAATGGGTCTGTCAATTAATTGCCCTCCTTCTATCTATTAATAAAAACAGTTCATAGCACTCAATGGTTCTGCCAACTACTTCTCCTCAATCACCTCGCTAACTAACTCGCGAATTTTTCCCTTGGCTTCATTGAGAGCAATCTTACCCTTTTCGGTGATAACATAATAGTTCCGGACCTTACTCGACACTACCCTAGATTGTCGCTGCAAATAACCACTCCGCTCCAACCGATGCAATGTGGGATAAAGAGTACCAGAACTTAGCTTGTATCCATGTCGGTCAAGTTCTTTCTGAATCCAAACACCGTAGATTGGCTCTTTGGAAGCGTGATATAGAATGTGAATCTTAATAAATCCCAAAAAGAAATCTTTTAACATCGAGGTATCTCTTATTATCGGTTAGCGATATCACTAGAGGATATTATAAATCAGTTCTTCTTGTCAAGCACCTCACTAGGTGAGATTGTTTATTAACCTCACTCCCTTGATATTATTCAACCCTCCTCTCTTTAACTCTCTCTTAGGGAAACTAAGAGGGGCTGACGCCCCTCTTCAAATGAATTTCTCCCCTTCCCCTCTTAAGGGAGGGGGGGTTAGAGGGATAGATTAGTAAACGACCTCGTACTGGTAGTTCCACTTACCGGAGAAAAGTACAGTCCTTTAGCTTTAATAAAACGACGAAGCAATACATAAATATTGCGGGCTATTGACGTTGGTCAATCTACATGCTATTATCTGGACAATAAGCACTAACTGAAAGGAATTCGTTCAAATATTTAAAACTGAGGAGGATTAGCAATGGAATGGTGGAGCTGGATTCTGATAGCGTTGCTTGTCGTTCTTCTGGGTGCATTCTTTATAGTCAGGCGACGCTAGCGTTTGAATCACCGACGGTACACTCACTTCATTGTACACACGTTAGATATATAATAACTTATCTTCTATCTTGATGGGCTTTTGACCGATACCAGTCAAAAGATAGCCTGCTAGCGAATTATCTAGCAGGCTTTTTGCTTACGCTGTTGCAGCCTAGAATAATTACAAACAGTAGACTATCACTTGACACCTATATTACTAATGGTTAAAATAATTTTTGTGCCGAGATAGCTCAGGCGGTAGAGCAGCGGACTGAAAATCCGCGTGTCCCCAGTTCGATTCTGGGTCTCGGCACCACGAATTCAACCAAACGGACAGAAAGAGCGGAAGTAGTTCAGCGGTAGAACGCCTCCTTGCCAAGGAGGAGGTCGAGGGTTCGAATCCCTTCTTCCGCTCCACTCTATTTTCCCCATGCCATAGACAATCTGGCCTTGATTTGCCTAGACTTACAGTCTCTGTTAATATGTATTTATGAGACTGCGTGCCTTTGAGCTAAACGAACCGCTTCCTGAACTCAAGGAACCTCATGCGCTGGTCACGCTGAGACCCTGGGTGGATGTGGGCAACGTGGGTACCCTGGTACTTTCCTGGCTTGAAAGCCATTTCAAGGCTAAGGACTTAGGCAGACTAGCCAGGCCGGGTGACTTCTTCGACTTCACCCGCTACCGCCCCATCAGTCATGTCAAGGGAGAACAGCGGCAGGTAACCATCCCTAACACCTATGTTACCTACAGCAAACAGGAATCAGGAAATGACTTCCTCTTCCTACACCTCCTGGAGCCTCACAGCCACGGCGAGGTATATGTTGAATCGGTATTGCGACTCCTGGCGAGATTCAATGTTAAAAGGTACTTCCTCCTCGGGAGTATGTACGATTACGTTCCTCATACCAAGCCTCTTATAGTTACCGGAGGAGCCACTGCAGAAATGACAAAGCAGGAGTTTACGAAAAGGGGAATCGAATCCACCGACTATCAGGGCCCCACTTCGATTAGCTTTCTGATATCACAGCGTGCGCCAGAAATAGGGATGGAAACCATGAGCATTATAGCACACCTGCCGCAGTATACCCAGATGGATGAGGACTATATGGGAACCGAACGAATTATGAACGTGCTTGGCTCGTTGTACGATATCCCTGTGGATGAGACTTATGCCAAGAGGGCTGAGCAACAACGAGAGCAAATTAACGTAGCCTTAGACAAGAATCCACAACTAAAAGCCATCGTTCAGCAACTGGAGACTCACTACGAAGCACGCACCGAGAGAAAGAGAGAAGAGGAAACACCTCGGCTATCGCCTGAAGTAGAGAGGTTTCTTGCCGAAATGGACAGACGCTTCAGGGAAGGCTAACAATTACACATCTGACCCCCGGTGCAAACTTCTGGTCCGCTGGATAACTAGATTCCTTTCTCTTTACTGGCTATATAGTCCATGAGCAAGTATTGCCAGTATTCTATTTAACCTGGAGACATAAATAATAAACTTTAGGAGATTGTTGAAAAATTGCTTCGAGCATTTTTCAACAATCTCCTCTTCTAGCCCCAGCTCTAACTCCGCTGAAAAACTTAGTTTTTCAGCGGTCTTTATATGTTTAGTAACTGGGCCACCTTCTCACGGTGATAATCGCTATCACCAAAGGTGACCTCTGCGGCCTTGGCCCACTTTAAATAGAGGTGCATATCATGGTCCCAGGTGAAACCAATGCCACCATGTATCTGAACCCCGTCAAAAGTGGCGTGCTTGTAGCTTTCACCGCACCACGACTTTGCCATGGAGGCAGCTATAGTCATATCAGGGTCATTTTCCATTATTGTCCAGGCTGCATAGTACACAATGGATGTTGACCCCTCTACCTCTACGGCCATGTCAGCTAGTTTATGCTGGATAGCCTGGAAGCTGCCAATAGGGCGCCCAAACGCAATTCTCGTCTTGGCATACTCGATAGATGTTTCCATGGCCCACCGGGCACCGCCTGTCATCCAGGCGGACTCAGCTACTTGAGCCTCCACCAGGACTCTCTTCATTATGGGCCAGCCCCGGTCCAGTTCCCCCAATATATTCTTCTTGGGCACAGCCACATTGTTGAAGACAACTTCACACAGTTTCTGACCAGCCATGGTTTTCAATACCTCTATTTGGATGCCGTCTGTCTTGGCATCCACCAAAAAGAGGGTGATTCCTTCTTCCTTATCTTGGCTCTCCTTGGTTCTGGTCACACAGAGGAGGTAGTCGGCTATGTGAGCATCGGGAACAAAAAGCTTCGTCCCGTTGATAATGAAATTATCGCCAGACGGGGTAGCCGTGACAGTAACGTCCGATGCCTCCAAGCTACCGCTGGGCTCCATAAATGCCAGGGTCAGAATCATCTCGCCGTTGGCTATTTGGGGAAGGAACTGCTGTTTTTGCTCGTCGGTGCCAGCCGCCAGGATAGGATGCCCAGCCAGTACCACCGTTGGCATAATGGGACCCGGCACCAGAGCCCGACCGCACTCCTCCAAGAGCACTGCCAGGTCGAGGAAACTGCTACCTACGCCACCATACTCCTCGGGAAAGGTCAGCCCTAGCCAACCCAGGTCAGCCATTTTCTTCCACAGCTCTGGAGAATAACCTATCTCATCCTCCATCATGTCCCTCACCAGTTTCTTGGGACATTCATTCTCCAGAAAATCACGAGCTGCAGTTTTCAGCATAACCTGCTCTTCATCTAGTTCAAAATTCATAACGATTCACTCCTTTCCTCAATAAGACCTGGGCAGTCCCAGGGTTCTCTCTGCAATGACATTCCTCTTTACCTCGGAGGTACCTGTCATAATGGTTCTACCTCGTGAACTAAGAAAGCTTCTCTGCCATCTGCCGTTGTCAATAGCATATTTGGAGCCCGTCACAAGCTGACTGTACGGACCCTGGAGGTACGTGGCGAAGTCCTCTATGCGCTGGCCTAATTCCATTGTTAAGAGACTGCCAACGGAGCTTTCGGGTCCGGGGGTCATCCCTCGAAGCTGTCGGGTCAGGGCACGCAGGCCGATATATTTCCCAACATTAGCCTCGATGTAGAACTGGGCTATCTTTTGTCGAGTCATTTGCTCTTTGGAGACGGGTTGACCATTGCGCTCCATCTTCCGAGCCAGCTCGATAAGGTTTGTGATGGTGGTTAGGTACTGCATAGAAGAGCTTGAGTTCGACCTCTCAAACTCCAGGGTAGCCATGGATATATACCAGCCCCTGTTTTTCTCTCCGACCAGCAGGTTCTTGGGGATACGTACATCATCAAGGAACGTTTCGCCGAACATAGCATAGCCGGTTATTTCCCGCAACGGGCGAATAGTAACGCCGGGAGCATGCATGTCCAGAAGGAAGTAGCTGAAGGTTCTGTGTCTGGGAGTTTCGGGGTTAAAGTCTGTTTTTGCCAGGAGGATTGCCCAGTCAGCCCTCATACCCCCGGTTGTCCAGACCTTCTGTCCGTTAACGACGTAGTCATCACCATCCTCTACTGCGCGGGTCTGGCTGTTAGCCAGGTCAGAACCCGCTTCCGGCTCGGAGAAAGCCTGGCACCATTGCTCTTCGCCATTGAGGATCTTGGGGAGAAAGCGCTTCTTCTGCTCCTCATTACCAGCGACTATGATAGTTGGGCCGGCCCAGCCAATACCCAGGCCACCTACACCACCCGGTACTCGCCGTTTAATCATCTCCTGGTTGAATATCATCTGCTCCATTACAGTGGCGCCACGGCCTCCATACTCCTTTGGCCAGGCTATGCCAACATAGCCAGCATCATATAGCTTTTTGTGCCACATTCGGGTGAACTGCTGAGCCGCATCCGACTCCATCTCAGGCCCGCCGAAACGTTGCCTGCTTTGCAATTCACGCAACTCTTTCACGTTCTTGTCCAGCCAATCACACAGCTCTTTTCGAAATGCTTCTTCCTCTGGCGATAAATTAAAATCCATCTCTCTACTCCTTTCTTTAATCAATCCCACACGATTGATTTTCTCAATAGCATTTCTACCTGTTTAACCCGATACAATCACCCCCTCCCCTCGGGCAACTAGATTCTCTTCTTTTTGTTGGAAATATAGTCTACGAGCAGATATTCGCCCAGCCTGTCGGCGCTGGTATAAAATACCCGTCCTTTATTCATACGTACCATTTGTGTAACAAAGGCACCGCGAAATGCACCACGAAATCCACCACCAAAGCCACCACGAAATCCATCATCAAAGCCACCACGAAGGCCACCACGAAATTGTCCACCTTCAAGCATGAAGGTATTTATCACTATATGCTTCTGGGTACAATACCTCACCTCTCTCAGTGTTAACTGGAGGGTACGCTGGGATGGGGGAACCTGGAAGAAAAGACGCTCATTCTCAAGGTGAGCTGTAGGCTCTCCATCCGATATTAATATTATCTGCTTATTAGTGCATCTCTCCTTATCCAGCAGTTTCCTGGCTAGATATAAGCCGTGTTGCATATTGGTGTAAGGGTCAAACTCATCCCAACTCATATAGGTTAGGTCTTCTTTCTTTATCTGCCGGGCATAGCTGGAAAAACCTACTATGTGCAGGCTATCCTTGGGATACTGACTCCTTATAAGGCTGTCAAGGGCAACAGTTACCCGCTTGGCGGCCTCAAAGTTGCCCCGCATTGGCATAGATAAGCTCAAGTCCAGCAACAAAACGGTTGCTGACCGCGTCAGCTCTTCCATCCTGAACACTTCGAAATCCTCAGTGCTCAGCTTCATAGGTGGTGTTCTTGGTTCCCTATAGATAGAGTTCATAATAGTCTTTTGCAGGTGAAGCTGAAAATCATCACCAAACTCATACTTCTTGGTCTCGTCTATCCTCTCACCACCAGCACCTTTCAAGTTAAGGTCATGCCCACCAACGCGGTCTTTTCTGAGCTGGGCAAATATATCCTCCAAAGCCTTCTGTCCGATTTTCCTCATACCGCGCGGGGTCAACTCATACTTGTTGCTCTTCCAGCGGATGTAACCTGCCTCTTCCAGAACTTTGGTTATGCTGCGCAACTGCTCCAGCTCTTGTGCCGCCTCATCTCCCATTAATTCCTTGGCTAGCTGCTCATCGATATCATCTAGGGAACGGTTATACCTAGCGTCCCTAAACTGTGATTCTAGCTTATCCATTTTCTGTAGCATTTCCATCAGCTTTAAGGCCTCAGTGTATGAGATAGACTCCTCACCAGAGAAGGGATACCGTCTTCTGAGCTCCTCGCTGGGATGGAGAGCCTCCAGATAAGCAGCCATTTTAGCCATTTCATATTGGGTACTGTCATCGAGCATCGACCGTAATAGATTCTCCAGTGACTCCCTGTCTTCCGGCGCTAAGCTATCCAGTAAAGCCTGTGACTGTGCTATCTGGTTCTGTAAACGTTCCACCAGCTCATCAAAGTTTTGGGGTGGCTGAGGACCAAAGTAGTCACCAAACTGCTCCATGAATCCATCGAAATCAGGTTCCTCTCCCCTCATCCTCTGTTCTAGCATCTGGTTTATAGCCTCGACCAGATGTCTTATGTTAGCCAAGGTACTGGCATCCATATTCTTGAATTTCTGTACCAGGTCTCGGCCATATGATTCCATGGCATGCTTTTTCAGCATCTCCATTAGTTCCTGAAACTGTCTCCTAGCTTCCTCATCCATGAAATCATAATCTGTTAATTCCTTTATCTGGCCGCCAATGTCCGGCGGCAGCTCATCAAGCTTGGCCAGGTTTTGTGTCGCCCTATCCTCGATGTTCTTCAACAGCCGCTGTCGCACTTCAGGACTTAGCTCGCCAGCACCTTCCTCCCCTTTTTGCCTCGCCTCTTCCAGCTTCTTCTGGATTCCCTGCCGTTCTGTCTTTAGTATGTTATCCAACTTCTGACGTATCTCGTCCAACACTGAATCCAGGTTATACTTATCAAGCTGCCTTTGCCTCTGCTGACGTAGTCGCTCGAGCAATTCCTGTATGCTTGGTAAACGCCTCCCCTGGCTATCTCTGAAACCTCCGTGCTGCATTTGACGCAGGACAGAGGAAAGGTCGCCATAAGACATCAGTTTACGGCCAAGCTCACCCATAAGCTCGTCTGCGTCTAGAGCAGACAGGTCCTGGCTTCCATCCCATTCCGAATAACGATATATGTTCATATCAACGCCGATAAACCGTTTTACCTTCGAATCTGGTTTTGTTTAGTCTTTTATTTAGATGCAGTCCTTCAAGAACAAATTCCATAGCAGCAGCCATGGCTTCAGGTCTTTCAGAATCAACCACTGCCTTTACCACATCAGTCAAGCCTATCATCTCCTTGGCATTACGCATATATGACCTGGCACTCATCATATCCGAAACCTCGACGCTAAAGCCACCACTAAACTGGGTAACTATTTCATCCAGCTCAGCCACCTGGTAGTAGCGATTGAAAACATTCAGTACTGCCTTCTTTATCAGGTCATCGATGACCTTCTCTTCCTTAGTCTCCTCAAAACTTTCCAGTTCTACCTTACCGGTGGTAGATGACTGAATATAGCGAAGGTCGCTAATACGGGGTACAGCCAATTTCTCACCCAGTGTGACAGCTCGCCTGATGGCATTACTAAGTATGGTTTCATAATTGGCAATTGATACCCTGACACTTACTCCCGAACGCTGATTGATGTCTGGACTCCTCCTGGCTAAATGTGTTACCTCGGCAATAATCTCCTTCATATACTCGGGCACGTAGCACTCAATTTCATCCCCGCTGAATTGCCGCCGCTCCATCTCCACGATAGATATTTCATCCTCAATAGTGGTGGGATAATGCGTTCTAATCTGAGCCCCATATCTATCCTTGAGGGGAGTTATAATCCTGCCACGGTTGGTATAGTCTTCCGGGTTGGCACTGGCGACAAGGAATACATCAAGGGGAAGTCTAATACGGTATCCTCTAATCTGTATATCGCTCTCCTCCATTAAGTTGAAAAGACCAACCTGTAACCTATCTGTCAGGTCTGGCAGCTCGTTGATACAGAATATACCACGATTTGTTCTGGGAATCAAACCATAGTACATGGTCAATTCATCTGACAGGTATCTTCCCTCGGCTACCTTAATCGGGTCTACATCACCAATCAAATCAGCGATAGTAATATCCGGTGTGGCCAATTTCTCACCGTACCGCTCCTGCCGTGTCAACCAGGCAATTTTGGTAGCATCCCCTTCTTCCGCCACTTTGTCTCGGCACCACTTACATATCGGAGCAAAGGGGTTATCGTTGATTTCACAGCCCTTGACTATAGGTATTTCCTCATCAAGCAGATTAACCAGTAACCTCATAATTCTGGATTTTGCCTGCCCGCGCTCGCCGAGAAAGATTATATCCTGACCTGAGATTATAGCGTTTAAAATCTGGGGAATAACTGTACCATCAAAACCTATTATCCCGGGAAATATAGTCTTTTTCTTTCTTATCATAGCTATCAGGTTACGCCTCATCTCCTCTCTGAGCGAAACAGGCTGGTAACCCGAGGCTTTGAGCTCACCAATAGTCTTTGCTTTCTTCCGTTTAGCCATACCACCTCTCCAACTTTCAATATTTAGTTTTCCATCTTCTGTGCATTATGTTCCACTTCAAGACAAACCAACTACTTATTTTACCACAATCAATCTCAGATGATAAACAAATGCTTAGCCTCACCCAAGCAGCTCTGTAAAAACACGGTGTGGATAGTATTTATTATACACAATAGCTTTAAGTTAGACAAAATAGCATTGCTTCCTCCCTATTCGGTCTATTGCCTAGTTTTAACCCCTGTTGTATTATAATTATGAATGGTAGTGCAATAAGGGAAACTACCATTAGCGAGGGAGGAATTATATGTGGCTTCAAACTAGAATGTTCTTACTGGTGGCCCTTCTCTTTGGCATCCTTTACGGAGTAATCACCGGTATCGGCACCTGGATGGGAGTCGGAGGCGTAACACCCTATATCATCCTGGCTCTCGGCTTCCTTGGCTTTCAGTACCTCATCGGTCCTTCTATAGTTGGCTGGACGATGAAGGTAAAGTGGGTGTCTGAAAAAGAGGCCCCAGAACTGCATAGAATGGTGGCTGAACTCGCCGAGGCGGCAAACCTGCCCAAGCCCAAAGTTGGTATCTCACAGCTATCCATACCCAATGCCTTTGCCTTCGGTCGAACAAAGCGTGACGGGCGAATCTGTGTTACCCAGGGCATCCTCAATCTACTGAGCAAGGATGAATTAAGGGCTGTGCTCGGGCATGAAATGGCTCACATCAAGCACCGCGACATGGCAATCATAACCTTAATTTCGGCCATACCAATGATAATGTACTGGATCGCCTTTAGCACAATGTGGGGAGGAGCTTTCGGCGGCCGCAGGCAGGGAGCTGGATATTCTGCACTAATCGGCCTTGGTGCCTTCCTGCTCTACTTCATCACTAACCTCCTGGTACTATACGGCTCCAGAATACGCGAATACTACGCTGACCTGGAAAGCGTCCGCCTGGGAAATATGCCACACCACCTGGCTACTGCCCTGTATAAGCTGGTATATGGAAACGCCCGTTTCAAAGGCAAAGAAGAACTAAAGCGGGTTGAGGGGGTCAGGGCTTTCTTTCTCAACGACCCCGCCCGCTCCTGGTATGAGGTTAAAGAGCTATCCCAGATTGACCAGGATATGAGTGGCACCATCGACCAGGGCGAACTTATGGACCTCCGCCAGAAGCAAATACACTTGGGCACCTCTGATAAACTAATGGAGCTTTTCACCACTCACCCTAACATGCTGAAAAGGATAAAGCACCTGTCCACTCTTACTATTAATATTTGATGCACGGTCAGTCTTTGCTTTTTGTGCATGTTCGTCGCCTTTTCCAGCCCAACACCTCAAGAAAATCATCAACAGCAATTTCACGTTTTGTTTAAACCCTATTTTGTGTTCACGTAGACATTCTAACGTTTCCGTTGTTAGCTTCTTAACAAGACTTGACACTTGCACATTCGAGACTATAATGTCTGTAGTTGCTAGTTGGAGGTGATAAGTGAAAATAGCAGACCTGAAGATATATGTTGTGGAGATTCCCCCTCCTGGTCGTGGGGGACGAAACTGGGTATTCGTGAAACTGATTACAGACAACGGAATTGCAGGCATCGGCGAAGCGTATGATATACCATTTGCTCCGCAAGCTATAGTGCACTTGATTCAGACTATGGGGGAACGATTTGTAATTGATGCTGACCCGTTCAAGACAGAGAGCTTGTGGCGAAAAATCTATGCGTTCGGTTATGACCAGCATCCAGACCTGACTAAAATGGGCGTAATTAGTGCCTTTGAAATGGCTTGCTGGGATATTATAGGTAAAGCCCTGGAACAACCTGTATATAATCTACTTGGCGGTCAGTATCACGAAAAGCTGAGAAGCTATACGTATTTGTATCCCTCTCCTGAGAACCCTGCTCAGGGGAATGTTCATACTGACCCGCAACTGGCGGGGGAGAGGGCAGCCGCGTACGTAAAAATGGGTTTCACGGCAGTAAAGTTTGACCCTATCGGACTTCCAACCAGCCATGCCCCTCTACAGCTTTCCGTAGAAACACTTGAGAGTGCGGAGGCTGTGGTAAAGAGTGTACGTGAGGCGGTTGGTGATAAGTGCGATATACTTGTTGGTACCCATGGGCAGATGACCACGTCCAGTGCTATCAGGTTAGCCCGAAGGCTGGAAAAGTATGACCCATTGTGGTTTGAAGAACCAGTTCCTCCGGAGAATAGAGAAGAGATGGCTAGAGTAGCACACCACACGAGCATCCCTATTGCCACCGGTGAGAGGTTATCCACAAAATATGAGTTTTCGGAGTTGCTGCAAAAGCAAGCTGCCTCTATTTTGCAGTTTGCTCTTGGACGTGTAGGTGGTATTTTGGAGGCCAAGAAGATTGCTGGTATGGCTGAGGCGCATTATGCGCAGATAGCTCCGCATCTTTATGCTGGTCCTGTAGAAGCTATAGCCAATATCCAGATTGATACCTGCAGTCCTAACTTCTTGATTCAAGAGAGCATAGAGACATGGGGTGGTTTCCATGCTGAGATTCTGAAGGAGCCCATCCGGTGGGAGGAAGGGTATATCATACCTCCTACAAAGCCGGGACTGGGTATAGAACTTAATGAAGAAGTACTTAATCAACATCCATATCAGGGGACTGAAACTGGTATCGGCGTGCGTGATGATTTACCCTATATAAGAAAAGTACTGCGGCCTATGTAAGGGATGGATAATTAATAATTAACCCATCTTAGGGTTTCATCCTCGGCGTATCAATGAACACACAGGTGCTGTTTCTAAGGTTCTCTTTAGCGGATGTGTGCCTCAGGTCTTACTCCAGCCACGAGTCGCAGGCATGCATCATGCTCAATCGAATACGGTTTGGCTCTCTACTTCCGTCTGCAAAGCTTGCAGTGCTTTTCTAACCAGGTTGAGTCGAAGTTCTCTCTCCTCATCACTGGGCAATCTAGGATCGCCCAGAGGGTGCGGAATAGCTATGGCTGGAACGATACGATTAGCCCCAACCGTT
Source organism: uncultured Dehalococcoidales bacterium (assembly GCA_964396535.1). Taxonomy (GTDB): domain Bacteria; phylum Chloroflexota; class Dehalococcoidia; order Dehalococcoidales; family UBA2162; genus CAYNFT01. The sequence continues at coordinate 35,367 of CAYNFT010000005.1, forward strand.
AAAGAGATTGGTACTATCGTAGCCACATGCGCTACCGGCAAGCCTACTCTGTCTATCTCCTTTGCCATCGTTGCTCCACAACGCGTATCCGTCCCTCAGGTAGAGGTAAGAATCACACCTCCAACGTCAGTCGCCTTCAGCCTTTCAGCAATATCCCTACCAAACTTTTGAGCGTTAGCAACTGAGGTAGCATTACCTACAGTGATATAGTAGAGGTCATGCAATCGGCCAATGGTGCCACTCTTTTCCAGGATACGCATAGCATCCAATGGCAAAACTCTATCTGGATCCTCGTTGGCGTAGGTTGGGTCGTAGCCACCATGGCATGTCTGGTATGCATCTGCGGTTAAGTCATCTATTCCAGCGATATTATACTCGGCAAACTTGGAAGCGCTGGCTGCCTCTATCCGGTCCGGGTTGCCTAGCGGTACTATCCCTCCTGAGGTCACCAGGGCTATCGTGGTTGAAGCCAAATCCTTGATCGCCGGGCTGGGAGGAATCCGTTCGAAGGTAGGCATTAGGTACTCGGTCTGAAATGGTTCTCCCTTTAGCTTGGAGAGGAGCATGTCTACTGCTCTCTCCGCGCCAGTCTGGTCGACAAACTGGTTAACCCTGATGCCACGAGGGAAGTAACCCTCCTCTTCTGGCGTACCGACCGTCTGTCCGAGACCCAGTTTTCGCACTAAAGCTGCCATCTTCGGAATGGCATCTTTCATACCGAGAACTGAGCCAGCGGTGGGGATAATATAGGCATCTTTACGATATATATCCAGCGCCGGGTTCTCCTGGTACATTGCCGTGACTACCGGGATGCCCAATTTCTCTCTTACCGCCGAACACGAGTCTGCACAAGCAATGCCGTATCTACCAGCCGCGAATGCCGGTCCGGCTACAAATACGTCGGGTGTATAAGACGAAACGTACTCTACCACCTGGGCCCTTGCCGTCTCTATGTTCTCAGCAAAATAATTATCGCCGCAGAACACCGTAGCCACTATTTCCCCCTCTTCTCCCAATACTTGCTGTAGCGGTATGCCAGGACCAACAGCGCCCTCCTTAATCAGGGGAGGAGTATTGGCTTTCTCCTCGCCTCCTATTTGTGCAAAGAACTGATTCAGGTAATGAACTATTCTATACTTTCCCCTTGCCATTTAGCTTTCCTCCTTTCCTAGGAGCCTTCCTAGTAGCCTCGAGCGGTCAAGTTGCCAAGGCCTAATTGGCAAGTAGAGCCCATGATTGTCTGTATCTCAACGTTTAGCCCCCCACCGGAAGTCAGGGAGCCAACAAACCCTCCGGCAATGACCTCTGCGGATTTCAGCTCCCCAATAACTCGTTTCAGGGGAGGAAGGGTTATCACTTCATTGGCATTGCCGACGCTAACCACCGCATCGGCATTGGGCACTGCATCTGCCAAAGACTGAGAAGCTCCATCTCTTCCAGCATATTCATCAGTGATTAGCACAGTCTTTATCCCGTACTCTTCTATTTTCTTACACAGCATCATAAGGTCGGTATCCGGGTTGCCAAAACCTTCTTCGGTAATGATTGCCCCCTCAGCAGCGATAAGTTTCACCAGTTTGCTGGCATAGTCTGAAGCCCTCTCTTTGTCTGCCAAGGTAACATTCAAGTTAGTGGTGATAATCCCAACGAAGTTCAAATCCCTGCCGTGTCTCCTATAGAGCTCCTTGATTACTGGATTGTTCAGGTGATGATAGGTAGTATGCTTATCACAGGCAGAGACACAGTTGCCGCTCACTATAGCTCCATCCATTACTTCGTTAGGATGAATCAAAGTCGGCAGGGGCCTTTTTGCATCAGTACCGTAGAGATAGGTATCATGCAGCAAACCCTCTGACAATAGTGTGTAGACATAGGCAACTCTGGGTAGTGTGGCATCACTCACCGGGCTCAATTCATAGGTCTCTACCTCATCAGGGTCAACTTCCTTACCCGCTTTGCCCAAATAAACCGCAGCTCTCAGCCCCGCAAAGCGAACTGCTTCTTCATGAGCCTGTTTAGGCAGCCCCTCGACGGGCTGCAAAACCAGTGCCACATTATTGGTTTGAGAAAACGGTGAGTACTGGGCCGCGGGGCCAGCCATATCTATTATCCCTTCCTGAAAGCCTATAATACGGCCTACGGATACTACCGCTGCTCCTTTGAGGACATTGGTCCTCCCTGAGCCTACCGTCCCCATTTTACCCACCATTCCAGGGAAAAGCTCGCCTGACCCATTTACTTTGACTCTAGGCTCAATCACGTCTTTTACCGGGATTATCCTCACTTCCTCTCCCGGCCTCGCCAACTCGACATCTGCTTCAGATAACCTCTCGTCTTGCAGAGCCAGTGCAATCAGTTCATCTTTATTCACGTAGAGTGTGCCGTTCTTAACCATAGTCTCCCGACCAAACTGCACGTCACTGACTCTGATTATTCCTAACTCCAAGCGCATAATACACCTCCATAGCCGCAGGGTTCAGTCCTGGTCCCTGGCTTATTGGCTAATAGTAGCTTAGCTGCTTGCCTCTCGCATTCTCTCCAGCACATTACTAATCTTCTCCACATCCAAGGCTATTTCCATAAGCTCCAGGTGTTCCCGATGAAGTTCTGGGGAAACCTGTGTTTTTATTACCGGCTCCATGATGTGGTAGACGGGCAACCCGAGAGCTACGCCAGCAAGTGGTCCTGCCCAGCTTGGGTCTCCGCTGGTGACAGTCTCAGCGTACAGTTCAGCACTATCGGCATCAGGAGCACCAAGAACTACAATTACATCATCTCTGCCATTCTGCTCGATAAACTTTTTAATATTCTCTTGGCCATCCAGGTCAAAGGCACCTGCCGATGTTCAGACAAAGCACTGAGTTTGCACTATCACTGGTTCAGCGCCAGCACTCCTGATACATGCTTCAATCGCCGGGCCCTGCACTCCGTCCCGCTCGCCAATGATGATTACCTTTTTCCCTTTCAAATCCATCTTTATATCCTCCCTGTTTCTTCTAATTGCCGCCTGCTCCCTAATCCCATCTATCTAGCTTCATTTATTCCCATCATTTCTCTCCAGGAGGAAAGATAAGCCGTCAGACAGCTGGGTCATGCGTCCCAGAAACAGGCTTCCCTTGGCTAAAAACATGGTGTTCTTCATCTCGCCGGCTATCATCTTCCTTACCGAGTGTCCCAACACAGGCACAGCAGAGGCTATGTGCCCCTGAGTGGGGGAAAAGCCGAGCATGCCGTGAACCTCAACAAAACGGTCAAGCTCATCCTTCTGGATTTCTTTGCGTAACACAGCAAAGCTGCCAATCATACGATAATTTGTCCTGGGCACGTCGCCACTCCCTTGTGGCACTGTCAACTCAGGGTTGTGCATCTCGGTGGCATACTTGTCTATTTGAGAGAGCTTCAACCCGAGACGGTCTAACGGTTCTATTACTAATTTACTAAGGATAGCCTGCTGAGCTGAACCCGAGCTGATTTCGTGCTTGCCGATTGAATCCAGACGGATTACAGGGCTCTTGCCATCGTCCCTACCTACCCAGATAGCTATCGCAGCAAGAACGTCTTCTAGAATAGGCATATCGTGCCGGAGATGACCCTGAAACTTCATCCCTAGTTTGGCAAAGGAACCGCCACCCACTACTGCTATATTGCTGAAAACCTCAGAAGAAACCAGACTTGCGGCTATTACTATGGCGTGGACTGGTGCACAACAGAATGCCTTGATATCAGAGCCGCCCGCGGCACCGCATCTACAGAGTTCACCAATAGCCTTGGCCATGTTACCTCCCCCTCGATTGTAGCGGTCACCTACCGCCTCCTCGCCACACCCCAGCAAATAATTAACCTCTTCTGCTGCCTCCGTTTTGTCAAGCAGATGCCGCAGAGCCAGAACACCTGATGCCCTGGCCGTCAGATTCTCTATCAGTATCTCAGGAGTAAGGTTAGGGTCTTCCTCGTGTCCTCTCAGCACACAGCCTACCAACCGCTCGCCCTGAACGTAGATGGGCATAGCTCCCTCTTCGTGCAGTAGCTTCTCAATTTGCTCCAACGAAGTACCCTTACCCAGTTTTTGAAGGTCTTCATCAGTAAACAGAGGATGCTCCTTTAGTCTCAAGGAAACCTCGTGGAGAAAGTCATCTTCTATCAGGAGGAGCTGAAATTCATCGCATATCTTCATCATGCCATAGAACTCTTCTTCAGGCATGATTTCGCCGAAGGGGCCCCACCGAGAGCTATTTTGAACGGGATTCTCATAGAAAGGAGACGGAATATGCAGCAGGTCGTCAGGGTCAAGATTGCCGATGAAAACCTGATTAGGCGGGTAAGCAACAGCCTGGTTGAAGGATTCCAGGTGACCTATGATTTTCGGTAGCAAAGAGGGGTCTTTTGCTAGTTCTCGATGAGGTTTTGAGCCATGACGAACCATACTAGGCACATGAGCCAGAAAATAGGATACCCCCTTCACTACCGGTCTAACCCTTTGATTTGATGAACCGTTCATTACAAACATCTCCATGCCAACGTTAATCACTAGTATTTCAACTCTATAAACCTGCCGGCCGAAAGCGCTGCCGTTACCCCATCTCCCACGGCTGCAGCTATTTGCCGGGACGAAGCGTGTCTTATATCACCAGCCGCAAAGATACCCGGGACAGATGTTTCAAGCTCCTCATTTACCAGCACAAGTCCTTCTTTATCCAGAGATAATAAATCTTTCAAATATCCCGTATTGGCCTCAAGCCCAATTCGGATCAAAACTGCGCCGACCTGTAAAAGGGTCATTTCATTGGTTGACAGATTAATAATCTCTAGGCCATTAACGTGGTCCTCACCAGTTATCCGTTCAATCTTGGTTCCAGTGCGCACGACAATTTTTGGCTCAGCTAAGGCCCTCTCTTGAAGAATCTTACTTGCAGTCAAATTCGGCATTTGCTCAATCACAGTAATCTCAGATGCAAGCCGATTGAGATATAGTGCTTCGGTAAGCCCTGCGTCGCCCCCACCAGCCACCGCTACCGCACGCTCGGCAAACTGGGGTGCATCACATACTCCACAGTAGCTCACACCCTTCTGGGTAAATTCGCTCTCCCCGGGGATACCCAGCTTTTTGGGATGGCAGCCACCGGCTATTATGACTGCCTTAGCCAGATAGCTAGCTGGACCCTCTCTGATTATCCTTGCCTGAACTACCTTATCGGCACCTTGCAGCTCTATTCCCTCCACCTCAGCCAGCTTGAATTCTAGTCCATATTTCACAGCGTGCTTCATCATTTGCAGACCTAACTTGGAACCTGAAATACCATCGGGAAACCCGGGGTAGTTTTCCACCTGCTCATAACCCCTTATAGGACCACCAGCGGCTTCATTCCCCAAAAGTAGCGTCTTAAGCCTGGCACGCCCGGTATATATCGCTGCTGCCAATCCAGCGGGACCACAGCCAACGATTATCACATCATAATCTGCATCTGTTTCCACGTTACCCTTCTCCTTCCCGGTGCTAAACTTTACCCAACAGGTGTCAGCCCCTAAAACAAGCAGGGGTAAGTTGCAAAGCAACTTACCCCTGTCCTTTTGCCTGAGAGATTACCACCCATTGATGGTGGATTGCCCCTTCGGCGACCTAACCAAGAGGTCTCTCCAGAGGTTATGTCTACGCTAATCCTTCTGCCTGAGAGATTCCAGACCCGAAACTAACATTCAGTCCCTTGCCCCTTCGGCTCCCCATAAGGGGTCTCTCTTAGCGCAAACTACCTACCTTCTGTTCTTTTATAGCTCATAATATGATTTGTGTCAAGTGTGAAGCTCTCCTCATCCAGTTTAGAAGGTTAAAAGCTGGGATTGCATTCAGAAGTTGTTTAATATATTACCCCGTGCGAGGGAAAATCATAACGCTGCCCATACCCCTTGTCAAGCAGATGTGATGTTGTGTAACAGCTCCTCTAGACCTTGACACGAAAAGTAAAATGAGTGTATAAACTAAAGCAATCTGACAATTCGAGAGATAGGGGGTAAACATATGGCATTGTCCACGAAGACCCACGGCGTGATTGTGACCCACGGCATTGGCGACGAAATGAAACCCGGGGATATTCTCGCCGATTTTACCAATTGCCTTGCCGATTATCTGATGGAGTCGCCTGCCAGGGATGCACAAGGTAATGAAGTTTATCCGGAGATACGACGTGAAGTAGACCTGTCTGCGAACCCACCGTCAGTCGCGCTCCATATCAAGTCTCCAACTGGAGAAGAAGCCACCTGGCTGTGTAAGGAGGCATTCTGGGGCGACGCCTTCCCGGCTCCTAAAGCCTCAACTGTAGTGTGGTGGTTACTGAGACAGAATCTGAAAGCCCAGCTCAAGTTTGTGTTTGAGGGAGTATTCACAGACCCTCCCAACCAGAAAACATATAAGTATGACCCTCTGCAGCAAAAGAAACCAGAGTGGACCGCCAGAAAAAGGCTCTCTTTCAAATTTCAGGCTAAGCTATCGCTGGCTGGCATCTTCATACCGGTGCTTGCGGCATTTTCGACCCTAGCCCTGTTTCTTATCTGGATTGGCCAGTGGATACCAGCATTCGGTCCGTTAGAAACTGTCTTGAAGTGGATACACAAGCTTGACCCGTTTCTGAGCAATTCTCTCGGTGATATTCAGAGGTACATTGAACATGGAGTGTGGTCAGCTAATGCCAGAGCACGAATGGAGAAAGTCATTATTGATATGCTAAACGACCGATTTGGCGATGTTCAGGACATTACGATTGTAGCGCACTCGCTGGGTTGCGTGGTGACGTATGATGCTCTTGCCGAGGGTGGTAAAGTGGCTTCGGAGATAGCGCGTCTGGCAACTCAGGAAAAACACAAGAAACTAACCTTTGTGAGCGTGGGTAGCGGCATCAATCAGGTATTCCGTTTGGCACGCAGGTCAAAAAGTGTATTTGGGCAGAGGCAGTTCCGCCGTTCCCTGGCGAAAGAAATCACCGGCTATGATGAGACTGCACAGCAAAAGGCTACCCCGTTACAGAGTAAGTTTTTCTGGCTTGATATATTTGCCAGGCGGGACCCGATACCAGCCGGCAGATTGGATAGGGACATTATTAATCAAGCTAAAGTCGACTTTGCTTCGCAGTTTAAGTCACGTAGGGTTATCAATAAAGATAGTGTGATACTTGACCATGTTTTGTATTGGGCGAACAAGGACACGGTCATCCCCCGTATTGCTCGGGCAATTAATGGCGGCACACAATATCCCTGGCCTGAAGCTGGGATTACAGCGGAGAGGATAGAGAAGCGCACTATGGAAGCAGCCCGGTTCAATCTGTTGACTAAAATAGCGGCGGTGGTGATAATTATTGGCTTGGCTGTTTATTTCGGCTTGAAAGTGGCTGGTGTTATATAGTCCTGCTGCAATTCTGTTCGGTGTATTTAAGGTATTGGCAACTTCTCAAAGGAGAGCTACACTCAAGTTCCAACATATAAAGCAACTTCAAAAAACTTGGGGTAAGCGAAGATGAAGGGCGCTGAGACTGATGATTGGTAGAACAGTAAACGGTGTCCTCTTCATTTGGAGTGGGCATGTAATCGATACTAATAAAGCTAAATGAGCAAAAGCAAATATCCCATGATAACCTAATATTATTAAGTAAAGGAGGCAAGGTGAAAAAACTGATACTATTCTTGGTTGTGGTTGTGGCACTGACGGTGCCAACTTCTATTGCTTACGCAGATGATTATTGGGGGTGGGATGCAATACGTCCGGCTCTTCTGGATGGCGATGGTGCTGAGTTCATTGTTGACGACACGTATCCGGAGTTTACAGGGGCGACAGAATTTGAAAAGGTACTGGCAGCAGCCAACTGGGTTGCCTACCATATGACCTACGTGTCAGACCCAGATCCACCGGGCGACGTCTGGACATCTTCAGACCAACAATTTGATGAGATTATCTCTGGTTCAGGAACCGGAGATTGTGAGGACTTCTCCATACTGCTGTGTGCCCTCATGAGGTTTTCTATAGGTGTTCCAGCGAATAGAGTTTGGGTTCAAGCAGGAATAGTCGCTGTCCCCGTGCAAGAACAGAAGCCGCCACTGGTTGGACATGCTTACGTTGTATATAAGGCCGAAAGGCGTGGTATTTTTTACATTGAGCCGCAGTGGGGTGGGATTCCGTATCGAGGTTCCTATCCGTCTATTCTTCACTGGTACTTCAAGAGACCGCCTCAAACAGGAGAAAGTGCAATGCTCAGGTTCAATGACCAGTGGGTTAGAGGTGGTGGATTTTACTTAGCTGGTCCCCGATAGATTTAATCACATTGTTATCGGGAGACTGAATAGATTTTATATTACAGGTCGGCTCTAAACCGGGTGAATGATAGTAGCCAAGGGAGATTCGAGCCACTACGGTGTGATTGTCTTTGAATCGAGGGCGTTACGGCACAACCCGGACATAAGGATGCCTCAAGCCAGTTGCTAAAGAACTAGTTGTAGGATGAAGGGCACTGGATAGTTAAACGTAAAGGTGGCTCGTAAGCTCTAGTCTTCCACCTCCAGCCTTCTCAGCCCCTGGATTTCCATGAAAGTATCCAGCTGGTCAAGCAACCGATTTTCATCAAAATCGGTTCTGTTGCCTGGGTGAGATGTCTCATAGTGCATAAATGGTACTCCAAGGTCCATCATTTTTATGGCATTTGTCCTCTCGCCAAAGACACAACCGATGCCGGTACGGTGGAGCGGGAGGATTGCCCCATCACAATGGAATGCCTTGATCATATTCCGTATTGGGCTAAAGTATTGCTCAGGCTCTGGGCCATGTCCCCCCCAACCACTTTCCCCTCTACGCTCTCTTATCTGAAATCGAATAACATCCTCCCTGGTGTTAAATTGCACCTCTCCCCGTTCCATAGGAGTCTTCGGGCGCTTGAATGTCTCATCCGGTTGCTCTATCAAGCTCGTACCGTGAGTGTAGGGGGAGCCAATGCAGACGGCGCCATACTCCTCCATGTAACGGTAGT
>CAYNFT010000006.1:0-26421 GCA_964396535.1 uncultured Dehalococcoidales bacterium
TCTTTCCTTTTCTTCCCCCTCTCCTTCAAAGGAGAGGGGGACTGAGGGGGTGAGGTAGATACACAATCTTAAAAACCTTTTTTACAGCATTGACGGCGTGTGATATAATTTTCTGTTTATGATATACTCAATAGTTGTTATAGTATTTAACTCGATAGCAGTAATAGAGGAGTAGTGTAATTTGGACAAAGCCAAGAAGACAGAAACCATAGAAAAGTTTTCCCGTCATGAGGGAGACACAGGTTCGGCTGAGGTTCAAGTAGCCTTGCTTACCGAGAGAATAAATCAGCTAACCGGGCACATGGCAGCTAATCGACATGACTACCATACGCAGTACGGCTTAATTAAACTGGTTGGAAAAAGAAGAAGGCTACTGGCTTATCTCGTGAGGGAAGACGTCAACCGATACCGTAATCTGATCAAGCAGCTTGGGCTGCGTAAGTAAGACCAGAAAAGACAGGAGAAACTAATGCTAAAACCTCAATCCTTTGAATGCGAAATCGGAGGCAGAAACCTCGTTATTGAAACGGGGAAGCTTGCTGGGCAGGCAGGCGCCGCCGCCACCGTACGCTATGGAGATAGCGTGGTACTGGTTACCATCTGCCTAAGCGAGAAACCCCGAGAGGGGGTGGATTTTCTACCTCTAACCGTTGACTATGAAGAAAGATTGTATGCTGCCGGTAAAATTCCCGGCGGCTTTATTCGGAGAGAGGGACGCCCAACTCAGGAAGCGACCCTAGCCTGCCGGATGACTGACCGCCCGCTGCGTCCGTTACTGCCTAAAGAATGGCGCAGAGATATTCAGCTGGTCATTACCGTACTTTCTGCTGACCAGGAAAACGACCCTGACATTCTAGCCGTTATCGGTAGCTCGGCAGTTCTATCGATGTCAGAAGTACCTTTTGCAGGTCCGATAAGCAATGTCCGCGTCGGCTATATAGATGATGAGATAGTATTAAATCCAACATTAGTCCAGCTCGAAGACAGCCTGCTTGACCTCGTTGTTGCCAGTACCAGAGAGGCAATAGTAATGGTCGAGGCAGGGGCTCAAGAGGCTTCAGAAGATATTATTATTCGCGCAATGCAGTTTGCTCACGAAGCGAACCAGGATATTATAAAGCTACAGGAACAGCTTCAGCAGGCTTATGGTAAACCAAAAATAGAAATCCCCTCCCATGATATTAAGCCTGAGGTCGCAGCTGCCATTTCACCGATTGTAAATAGAAAACTTATCCAAGCCCTGCGCCCCTCAGAGAAATCGCAACGTGACCATATGCTCGACGAGCTAAAGGAAGAGCTTATTGAACGGCTGGGAGAATCATTCTCTAAAGAAGACATACTATCCGCTTTTGATGATAGGGTCAGGGCTGAAATCAGAAGTAGTCTTTTAGAACGAGGACAACGCGTTAGTGGTCGCGGTTTAAATGAGGTACGACCTATCAGCTGTGAAGTAGGTCTTTTACCTCGTACCCACGGCTCAGCTCTGTTCACCCGGGGTCAAACGCAGGTGATGACAATCTCTACGCTGGGCTCTACCAGAAAGGAGCAACAACTTGACGGGTTGGGGATTGAGGAAACCAAACGTTTTATTCACCACTACAATTTCCCCCCCTTCTCTACCGGTGAGACGGGGCGTATAGGTACACCCGGTCGCCGTGAAATTGGACATGGTGCTCTGGTTGAACGCTCCCTTCTACCGATATTACCTAAAGACGAGGATTTCCCTTATACTATTCGCCTCGTTTCCGAGGTTCTTAGCTCCAGTGGCAGTACATCTATGGCCAGCGTCTGTGCCAGCAGTCTATCACTGATGGATGCTGGAATACCAATAAAGACAGCAGTAGCCGGGATAGCTATGGGCTTGGTTACGGATGATAAAGGTAATTTCGCTATTTTAACTGATATCGAAGGTACAGAGGATAATTATGGTGATATGGACTTCAAGGTAGCTGGCACTACCGAGGGCATCACCGGGCTACAAATGGATACCAAGCTCAAGGGAATAAGCATAGAAATTGCGGAAAAGACATTAAAGCAAGCCAGGGAGGCTCGCCTGTTCATTCTGGATGCGATGGCTAAAACAATCAGCACCAGTCGCCCTGAACTCAGCCGCTATGCGCCAAGGGTGTATAAAATGACAGTTCCCACAGAAAAAATCGGCAGTGTAATCGGCCCCGGCGGTAAGACTATCAGGTCGATTACTGAAGAGACCAAAAGCACTATAGATATCGACAATGACGGCACGGTACTTATCGGCTCAAACGATGAAGCAGCAGCCCGTAAAGCAATCGAGATCATTCGGAGCCTGACCAAGGAAGCCGAGGTTGGCGATCTCTATACCGGCAAGGTAAGCCGCATACTAAACTTCGGCGCTATGGTGGAAATATTACCCGGCAAAGAAGGCTTGGTTCACATCAGCGAACTGGCCGACTACCGGGTGGCCAGTGTCGAGGACGTCGTTAAAATCGGCGATGAAATTACGGTTAAAGTGATTGATATTGATAATCTTGGCAGGGTAAACCTGTCACGAAGGGCGGTGCTTGATAAGAATTCTCAAACACCGGAGAGCAAGGAAAAGGATTCGTCATCCGTAGACTACCCGTTCAGAACACAGCGGGATAACCGTCCTCCTCAGCGCCCCAATACTCCCCGGCCCAAGCGGCGTTACCAGAATTAAGGAGTTAAGTTGTGGCACCGATAAAAGTATTAGTTCACGGAGCGTTAGGTAAAGTAGGTCGAGAAGTGGTCAATGCCGTATGCCAGGAGCCTGAAATGCAATTAGTCGGTGCGGTCGACTTAAAGGCTTCCAGCGATTATCTACCCCTGCCCGATGGCTCAGGCGAAGTACCCATTTCTGCCGATTTAGGTATTCTCAATAAGTGCCAGACCGACGTAATGGTGGATTTCACCATTGCTAAGGCTACTATGCCTGCAGCACGCGTAGCCGCTAAAAAGGGTATTAACCTGGTTATTGGGACTACCGGATTAACCGCCGATGAGCTTAGTGAGATGGAACAACTATCAAAAGACAATAAGGTTGGAATAGTAATAGCTCCGAATTTCGCTCTGGGGGCAGTTTTGATGATGCATCTATCCAAGATTGCTGCCAAATACATGGACTACGCCGAAATCATAGAGCTACACCATCACCTGAAGGCCGACGCTCCTTCAGGGACGGCTCTCTCTACAGCCAGAGCAATGGCAGAGGCAAGAGGTAAGCCATTCTCTCAACCTCCGGACAGAGATAAAAGCTTCAAAAGCCGGGGAGAGGAAGTTGAAGGAGTAGCTATTCACAGCGTTAGGCTACCGGGTCTTATGGCTCATCAAGAAGTAATCCTGGGAGCGCCGGGGCAGACACTAAGCATACGGCATGATACTATTAATCGAGAATGTTATACACCCGGCGTTATACTGGCCATCAAGGAAGTAGTTAAACGCCAGGGATTAATTTACGGTCTAGATGCTCTGCTGAATTTATAGGAGGGGGTAATGAAAAAGCATAGTGTAGCCATTGTTGGTGCTACCGGGCTTGTAGGACAGGAGTTCATCAAAGTTCTAGAACAACGCAACTTCCCTATGGAGTCAGTTAGTCTCTTAGCCTCAGACCGTTCAGCCGGCAGGAGGATGTTTGTCAATCACCAGGAGATTGAAGTTAAAGAGGCTGTTCCTGAGTCTTTTAAGGGGATAGATATCGCCCTCTCCTCAGTACCGGCTGAGACAAGCAAATATTTTTCACCCATAGCCGCTCAATCGGGGGCTGTTGTAATCGATAACAGCTCGGCTTTCAGAATGACATCCACGGTCCCGCTGGTAGTACCTGAGGTCAATGTGGAAGACATTCAGTGGCATAAAGGGATAATAGCTAATCCAAATTGCTCCACCATTCAAATGGTGGTGGCTCTGTACCCACTGCACAAGGTTAATCCCATAAAGAGGATTATCGTTGATACTTACCAAGCGGTGTCAGGTATGGGTAGCCCAGCGACCATAGAAGAGCTGACAACACAAGCCAGGCAGGTACTAGAAGGGCAGGGCACTATCCCCCATGTTTTCCCGCACCAGATAGCCTTTAATATACTGCCAGAGATAGATGTTTTCCTAGACAACCGGTACACTAAAGAAGAGTGGAAGATGGTAGAAGAAACAAGAAAGATAATGCATGCTGATGATATAGCTATTTCAGCTACTTGTGTGCGAGTGCCGGTATTTACCGGACATAGTGAGGCTGTCCATGTAGAATTCTCCCAACCTATGTCTCCCGAGGACGCACGGCGTATCCTTGTCCAGGCCCCGGGAGTCAAAGTGTTAGATGACCCGGTTATTAGCCTTTATCCTCAGCCCTGGTCAGCAGCCGGCACTGACGAGGTTTTTGTTGGACGCATCCGTCAAGATGTTTCACACTCCCGTGGTTTGGTTATGTGGATTGTAGCTGACAATCTGCGTAAGGGAGCTGCTCTAAATGCTGTCCAGATTGCCGAAGAGATGATTAAAAGAGACTGGATACATCCAGAAGGGGGGGAAAATGAAAGAATTAGGGCGATTGCTGACAGCCATGATAACCCCTTTTAATGAAGAAGGGGAAGTTGATTATGAACAGGCCAAGAAGTTAGCCTCAGCCTTGCTTGACTCAGGGAGTGGCGGTGTGGTGGTGGCGGCTACTACCGGGGAGTCGCCGACGCTTACCTGGGAGGAGGAAATGCGCCTGTTTACCGAGGTGAAATCGGTGGTAGGTGACCGGGGAACTATTGTCGCCTATACCGGCAGCAACAGCACGGCCGAGGCAGTGGAAGCGACCCAAGGGGCAGAAAAAATCGGGGTTGACGCCTGCCTGTCAGTCGTTCCTTATTACAATAAACCTTCTCAGGAAGGCCTTTACCAGCACTTCAAGAGCGTCGCCGAGAGCACCAGTCTGCCAGTTATCATGTATAACATACCTTCGCGCGTGGTCATCAATATGTCGGTGGATACCATTGTCAGGTTGAGCCAGATTGACAACATTGTCGGGGTAAAGGAGGCCAGCGGCGACATGGGGCACGTTGCTCAAACGCTCAATAATGCCAGGGAGGACTTTCTTATCTGGAGTGGTAACGATAACGACACCTTTCATATCATGGCACTCGGCGGCTACGGCACCATCGGCGTTGTCACGCATCTCGTGGGTAAGCAATGCAAGGAGATGATGGACAACATTCTCGACAATAATGTTGTTAAGGCAGCCGCCATTCACCGCCACCTGGTGCCGCTGGTAAACTCGCTTTTTATCGAGCCTAACCCGGCACCGTTGAAATACGCCCTGAACCACCTCGGTTTCAGGGTGGGGAAGCCGCGCCTGCCCCTCGTCGAGCCGAGTGAGAAATCGGCGGCTACAATAATAGAGACCCTGAAGAAATATACCATCGACCTGAAGGTATAAGGTGCCTGTCCCTTAGACCGCAACAACTGTGCCCTGATTTAGGGCAATGCTGACTGATACCATTGCAAATTTATCTATACATAATAACAGGATTAGCCCTGGTAGTTTCTTTCGTTGCTAATCGGGAGAAAACTCTCCAGGCGGTTAAAATAGCTGCCCGGAGCTTCATAAATATTCTACCCGCCTTTCTGATTATGCTCATTCTCGTCTCAGTTGTCCTCTTTCTAGTCCCCGATGAATTCATAGCCAGGTATCTTGGCAGCGATAATAAGTTTACCGGTGTTCTCCTTGCTTCCTTAATTGGTTCGGTAACACTAATGCCTGGCTTTATCGTTTTTCCATTATGTGGCATTTTGTTAAAAGAAGGAGTGCTATATATGGTCTTATCGGCTTTTACAACTACCCTAATGATGGTAGGTGTGCTTACTTACCCGGTGGAAAAAGCATATTTTGGGGTAAAAGTTACCATAATAAGAAATGTAATCAGCTTCTTTATAGCTCTCGTGGTCGCGGTAATGATAGGCATTTTCTTCGGGGAGATTTTTTAATGAAGCGAACCGACATTATTAGAATAGTCATCATATCATCGTACGTTGTTTTCCTGGTTGCTTCCTGGATGGCTGACTTTAATCCAGGGAAAGAGGTTAGTTTCAATTTTGCCTCCTTTTCGGTAGAGATGCTCAAGTTATTACCCTGTGCTTTCATTCTGATAGGTTTATTTCAGGTATGGGTGAAGAGAGAGACGGTTGAAAAGCATTTCGGTGAAAAGTCTGGTATCAGGGGATACCTATGGGCGGTACTACTTGCCGGCACCACGGTTGGCGGATTATATGTAGCCTTTCCCGTTGCCTACTCCCTCTATAGCAAAGGGGCGAAACTCAGCGTTATATTTACTTATATAGGTGCTTCAGCAATTTGCAGAATCCCGATGACAATATTTGAAGCATCCTTTCTGGGAATAAAGTTTACTCTAGTCAGACTGCTTGTATCTTTGCCACTGGTGTTGGTGACCGCAATGCTATTGGGCAATTATCTAACAAAGCGGGGCTACAAAATAATAGAGGGGAAATAGTGATAACAAGCTGGCGGTAAAGTTCGAGGATCTGCGGGATATCGCTTTCCGCAGCCACTCTGACAGGTGCCATCCTAACTATTACCTCATGGCTTCTAATAACTACAGAACAGGCGTCTTCACAATCGTTTGCCCTCGTTCGGGACCTACACAGATGAGGTTGACCGGGCAAGAAATGAGTTCTTCCAGTCTGCTGATATACTGACGAGCCTGCGGAGGCAACTCCTCATACTTTCGAACATCAGTGATAGAAGTTTGCCAACCGGGTAGCTCCTCATAGACTGGCTGACACCTACCTAAAGCTGTGGCAGTGCTAGGGAAATCATGAATGGTCTTTCCATCAAGTTCATAGGCCACACATATCTTCAGGAGAGGCAAGGTATCAAGAATATCAAGTCGGGTGATTGCCGCTCCGGTGAAGCCATTAACACGAGTACTGAAGCGAGCGGCAACAGCATCAAACCAGCCACAGGTCCGCGGCCGTCCGCTAACTGTGCCATACTCATGACCCCGCTCCCTGATTAAGTTGCCAGTTTCATCCTTGAGTTCTGTCGGTATCGGTCCGGCGCCCACCCGAGTTATATAAGCCTTGAACACGCCCAGAACAGCGTTAATTCTGGTAGGGCCTAGTCCAGCGCCCACGCAGGCCCCCCCTGCCAGTGGCGAAGAAGAGGTAGCATAGGGGTAGGTGCCGAAGTCGGGGTCGAGCAAGGTCCCCTGAGCCCCCTCCATTAGAACCAGCTCATCCCGGTTCAGGGCTTCCTCTATCATTATCGTAGTCTCTCGAATATGAGGCGCCAGGCGCTCTCCGTACCGGCAGTACTGATTATACACTTTCTCCAATGCTAGAGGCTCAGCTCCGTAAATTTTAGTTAAGATTGTGTTCTTGGTTTCGAGTATAGGGCGAAGTCGTTCCAGGAAAGCATCTTTATCAAAAAGGTCACCAGCTCGAATGCCGGTCCTAGCTGTTTTATCAGCAAACGCAGGTCCTATACCCTTGCGGGTTGTCCCAATTGCTTGGCCGCCGCGTGATTCCTCTTCGAGACCATCCAGAAGAAGATGATAAGGCATAATAAAGTTAGCCCGGTCACTAATAGTGAGGTTATCAGTAGCGATACCACTCTGATTGAGCATATCCATCTCTTCAATTAGCACTGCTGGATTAATCGCCACCCCATTACCGATGATACAAACAGTCTGAGAATAAAAAATACCGGAAGGTACGAGTCGCAGGGCAAACTTGCCGAAGGGATTAACTATAGTATGCCCAGCATTATCGCCACCAGAGAAACGCACTACTAAATTTGCTTTTTCAGCAAGCATGTCAACCACCTTGCCCTTCCCCTCATCCCCCCATTGAGCTCCTATCACAGCAATGACCGACATTTTCCCCCTCCAAAAGGCAGCTATTTTCTTGTCTTGCGCCACGCATATAGTAGTCTCTGACTAGCGGTGAAAAAGCTAAAGACCACTATGATGCCCAAAGCAACAGTTAAGGCATAGTCAATCCGGCTGAGCAAAAGGCCAAGTGTCAGCACAACTACCCTCTCCGGCCGGGTGAACAATCCCACCTCACACTCCAGACCCAGTGCTTCCGCCCTAGCCTTAATATAGCTTACAAGCACTGAGCCAAGCAAGGCAAGTCCGACAATTGCAATTCCAAGGGTTGATTGCTCCCTAGCATAAAAAACCAGGATGCTGAGCAGCAGTGCTCCCTCAGATAAACGGTCAAGCGTGGAGTCAAGGACAGCGCCAAACTGGGTAACCCGATTGGTGCTGCGAGCTAATGCTCCGTCCAGCATATCAAAGAAACCGGCAACAAGTACCACAAAACCAGCGGCAAAGAGGTGTTCAGTAAGAATAAGTGCCGAAGCGCCGAGAGTTACTAAAAAACCAAACCAGGTTATGGTATTGGGTGTTACAGGTGTCTTGGCAAAAAGCCTAACCACCACTCGTGTCAGGTAGGAAGCTGCAGTTTTACGGAATTCAGATAATTTTGTCAATGAATGTCGCTTTTGGGGAATAATACTCTGATTATCCAAGCAAACTTCCCCTTCATATTACTTAAGCTGAAACCAACACTGCTTAAAGCTTTCAGAATTACTTTCTCTGTTTTGACTCAAGCGCTTCAATATAGTAATCAAATACTTTCTGAGCAACACGTTCCCAGCTATATTCCTCGGCGGTAAGTCTTGCCCTGGCTGCCAGCTTCTGCCGAAGTGTTTCGTCACTTAAAACAGTAATTAGAGTCTGGGCCAGACTCACAGTATCTCTTGGGGGAACAAGCAATCCGTCTTCCCCATGAGTTACAACACCGTTATACCCATCTATATTGCTGGCAACAACTGGCGTACCAACTGCCATAGCCTCAAGCAAAACAATTCCAAAACTCTCCCGGGATGTTGCCGGAGAACAATAAACGTCAGCCGTCTTATAATATCGGGGTTTGTCGTCCTCGGATACATAGCCAACAAAAACAACGTCTTTTAAACCCTGGTTCTTAATCCACTTCTCATATGGCTTACGAAGTCTGGTACCAGGACCTGCAATAATAAGGCGAGAGTTAGGAATCTCCTGTTTGACCTTCTGATAAGCCTTAATTAGGTATATCGCACCCTTGCGACGTTCCAGGCGCCCAAGGAATAAGATGTTCTGTTTGCCATCACAGAACTCCTCAATCGGAGGTACATCTGGAGAGAAACGCTCAACATCAATACCATTGGGAATAATATCATAGTGTCCGGGGACGTGTTTACTAACATAAGTCTGAGCCATTTTGGATACGGCAATCCTTCCGGCAAGCTTGTGCAGCCGCCGGCGTATCATCCAGGTACTGATAGGCTTACCCACATTATAACCCGGCTTACCATCCCAGGCATGGAAAGTGCCTATATTTGTGGAGTCGGAAAAGCGAAGTATGGCACTGCACAGCATAGGCATAAAGGGCTCATGAAGGTGGATAATATCAAACTTCTCTCTTTCAAGAACCTCTTTTATTGTAGAGGCTAACCTTAGGGAAATGGTGACACGAATAATGGAGCCGCTACTGGGAATAGGACGAGGTTTGCCGATGGGTATAAATCTATCACCAAAAGCAGTAACCGGTTGAGATGCAGGAGCAATAACCTTAACATCATGCCCCATCCGGGTGAGATAACGTTCCAGTGATGAGATATGGCTGGTCACACCACCTGGAAAGGCAAAGTCATAAGGGGAGACCAGTGCTATCTTCATATCAGCTTTACCCCTGCCATAAAACGTGGCTCTTCAGAGCTTTGATTTACCCGGGTTTCCCTTTAGATAGTTTTTCCTTTGGAGGAGGCTTTACATCTTCACCCTTGTTAGCAGCAATAAACTCTTCTACCATCCGGTGCGCTTCATCATCAGTATACTGGATAGGCGGTGACTTCATGAAGTAGGCTGCCGGACCTACCAGTGCTCCCTTCAATCCCCTGTCCAGGGCAAGCTTGGAGCACCTGATGGCATCGATAATCACTCCGCCTGAGTTAGGGCTGTCCCATACTTCGAGTTTGAGCTCCAGCATCAAAGGGACATCTCCAAAAGTCTGCCCTTCCATCCTGATATGGCAGTACTTGCGGTCTTCAAGGAAAGGAACATAATCGCTGGGACCGACATGAATATTGTCTGGACCAAGCTCATAGTCCAGCTGAGAGGTAACCGAGGTAGTTTTGGATATCTTCTTGGACTCAAGCCGCTCTCGTTCTAACATATTAAGAAAGTCAGTATTACCACCAAAGTTCAACTGATAGGTCCGCAATAGCTTAACACCACGGTCCCTAAACAGCCTGGTAAGTACCCGGTGAGTAATAGTAGCCCCGACCTGAGACTTTACATCATCTCCAATAACTGGAAGCCCTCTTTCAATGAAGCGATTCTGCCAGTATTTCTCCTTAGCGATAAACTGGGGGATGCAGTTGATGAAAGCGCAGCCGGCATCCAGCACCTGCTCGACATACCACTTGGTGCCTTCTTCACTGCCTACCGGGAGATAGTTCAAGACCACGTCGGTCTTCGTTTCCTTGAGAATCCCAACTATGTCAGCCGTTGAGCCAGGCGCTTTCTGTATTATCTGGGACAGATACTTGCCTAGACCGTCGTGGGTCATACCTCGCTGGACTATGACTCCCGTAGTCGGCACATCGGTAAATTTAAACGTATTATTGGGTTTGGTAAAAATAGCCTCCGCTAAATCTTTACCAACTTTATTCTTATCAATATCAAAGGCAGCCACGAAATTGATATCTCTTATGTGATATCCCCCCAGATTTACATGCATAATCCCGGGTACGAATTCATTCTCCTTGGCATCTTTATAATAATGAACACCCTGAACCAGTGACGAAGCACAGTTACCTACTCCTATTATGGCTACATTTATGTTACCCAAAGTTCGACTACCCTCCTTTCTAATGGTACGAAACCCGTTGCGAGAGACCCACTTGGACTATCCTGATAAATGTCTAAGACTTTTACTCCTCAAGATACAAGAGTATTCTATTAATTTTCACAGCCATATTTCATTAAGTGCTCATTTCATCTTAACTGGAGCACAGGAGCCAAGCTTCTCTCAAGCTCTAACAACCCAGAGTGAACAAGATTTACCTACTACACCTGTGGCTGGTACTATTGTACTATTATTTGCGGGACTGGTCTGGATGATACTAATCAGCCTTGACCGATTCTAAACACCTTGGTCCCACAATTAGGACAGACACCACGCATGGCCGGTCTTCCATTCTTCAGTGTGACCCGCTCTGCGTCTTTCGCTTCCACCTTCTTTCTGCACTTAAAACAATATGCCTGCAATGCTTTGTACCTCCCATTTGACTCCGCTTGAACTATATTCCAATTGTATGCAGGCTGTCAAGATGTCTCCTAACTTAACCTTTGCCTAAAAACTAGAATTTAGCTACAGAAAAACCTTCTCAGGCTGCCATTGACCCTTTTCAGAGTTGAAGCGTAACACACCCAAGAAACGCCCGTCAAGGGCGTAGACACGGCAACGATTTTCAGAAGAAGACCTTTCCAAGGTATGCTGTTGAAGGTAGCCGCTTCCCCCATCACCGTCACCATTCTTCAGAACCAACGGACGCCCATTCCTTATATCCTGCCCTGCATCATCGCTCACAACCATAGCTGTCCAATGTAAAAGCACACTATCTATGGGATAAACAAAGTGTTGCCAGTAGCCATAGCGGAAAGCATGCTCAAGCTGAGGTAATGAAACTGCGTCTCTTATATCAAAAAGACCACACCTCAAGCGGACTAAGTTCTTCAAATGAGCCCCACAACCCAGGGATTGCCCCAAATCATGAGCTAAGGAACGGATATAGGTACCCTTACCACAGACTACTTCTATAGTGACTACAGGCGACTGCCAGTCTATAAGCTCCAGGTGATGGATTTTGACCAGACGGCTTCTCCGCTCAACTGTGATGCCTGCTCGTGCCAATTCATAAAGTGGTTTACCCTGATGTTTTAAGGCACTATATATCGGGGGTATCTGGTGTATCAAGCCGTAAAAAGAGGAAAGCGCCAACTCCAGTCTGTCCCGGCTAATACCGGAAGGGTCACCCTTTCGGGTAATCCTGCCATCGGCATCATAGGTGTCTGTAGCCACACCCAGCTCAATCTCAGCCCGGTAAGCCTTGGTACTATCCATTAAAAACTCGATAACACGTGTCCCCCGACCAAGGCAAACAGGTAGAACACCCGTAGCTGCTGGGTCAAGGGTGCCGGCGTGTCCCACGCGTCGCTCCCCGCTCAGCCGCCGCACCAATGCCACCACGTTAAAAGAAGTTCTACCTTTTGGCTTATTTATATTCAGTATGCCGTCCATAGTCAATCCATGTGCTGTGATTGTTTGTCAATCTTGCTTGTCTCTTGATATTTTATAAACCTTTTTAGTATTCCTCTACTTCCTTAGATATCTTTCCCACTTTCCTGAAGGGGTAGTCTGGAACCTGGTTTACCAAAGACGAAAATCTCATATGACCGCCTCTTTGAGTAGTTCTTAATCGGTTTTTCTCCGGGTAACCTCGTCAATTAGCTGCAAGAGGTGGTCCCCCCGCTCAATAGAATCATCCCACTGAAAGCTCAGTTCGGGCGTGTATCGTAGTTTCAGACGCCTGGCCAACTCTCTACGGAAGAAACCCGAGGCGGATGCCAGTACGTTTAGCACCTCCTGTTTTTCTTCCGCATTACCTATGCGACTTACGAACACCTTGGCATATTTCAGGTCAGGAGAAGTAGCAACATCAGTCACAGTAATGAAATTGCCAAGTCGTGGGTCTTTGACTTGGCGCTGAAGTAACTCACTTATCTCCTGACGAATGAGGCTGTTCACCCGTTCAATACGATGTGCCACAGCTATTCCTCCCTAGTCCACCTCCTCAGTGCTGAAAAACTCCAGTATATCTCCAACTTCAAACTCATTGAAATCCTTGATGCCTACCCCACACTCGTAACCACTGGTCACCTCCCGGGCATCATCCTTAAAGCGCCGCAAACTACTGACAACAGATTCATATACCGTTTCTCCCTGACGCTTCACCCTGGCCGAAACTCCCCGACTTACCTTACCCTCGGTGACATATACACCGGCTACCTTATCCTTTTTCCCACTGGGGAAAATTACCCGCACCTCAGCCCGGCCATCAATAACTTCAACATAAGAAGGTGCCAACATGCCCTTGAGAGCCTTGCCCACATCATCCACTAAATTATAAATAACGTCATAATGACGAATGCTCACGCCCTCTAACTCAGCCAATCGTTGCGCTCCTGGCTCAGAATTGGTATTAAATCCGATAATAATTCCCTTAGAAGCAATAGCTAACATAACATCGCTTTCAGCAATATTACCAGTACCGCTATGAATAACTCTAACCTTTACTTCGTCTGTTCCCACCTGTTCAAGAGAATTTCTTATCGGTTCAATACTACCTTGAACATCAGTCTTGAGAATAACAGTGAGCTCTTGCACCTGTCCGGCGCTTACCTGGTCGAAGAGATTGCTAAGGCTTACTGCTCTTGGTATTGCTGAAGGCTCTTGCTGCGTCTCTGCCTGACGCTTCTCTATTAAATCCTTAGCCTGGCGTTCACCAGCCACAACAGTCAGGGCATCCCCTGCTTGCGACACGCTGCTTAAGCCAAGAATCTCGACCGGGATAGCTGGTCCAGCCCTTCTCACTTGTTTACCCACATCATTAAACATAGCCTTTACCCTACCCCATGTGTTTCCAACCACCACGGTGTCGCCAACCCTCAGCGTTCCATTATGGACTAGCACGGTAGTTAATGCTCCCTTAGTTCTGTCCAGTTTAGCTTCGATAACTACCCCCACTGCTGGTCGAGAAGGGTCTGCCATAAGCTCTTCCATCTCAGCGACAACCAGAAGATTCTCCAGCAATTCTGGGATGCCTGTCTCATCCTTAGCCGAAACTGGAAGACAAACTGTATCGCCTCCCCACTCTTCAATAAGCAAACCGGCATCAGCCAATTGCTGCTTAACAAGCTCCAGGTTAGCCTCAGGCTTATCTATCTTATTGATAGCCACCACGATAGGCACTCCAGCTGCCCGAGCGTGGTCTATTGCTTCTAAAGTCTGCGGCATCACCCCATCATCAGCAGCTACTACCAGAATAGTAATGTCGGTTACTTGGGCTCCACGAGCCCGCATAGCAGTAAAGGCTTCATGACCCGGGGTATCCAGGAAGGTAATCTTTTGCCCATCAACCTCTACTTGATAGGCGCCAATATGCTGAGTAATGCTCCCAGCTTCAGTATCCATCACATTAGTCTTTCGGATAGCATCAAGCAGCCTGGTCTTGCCGTGGTCAACATGCCCCATAACAGTAACTACCGGAGGTCGCGGTTTAAGACCAGCACGCTCCTTATCCTGCTGGAGCTGCTGCTTCTTGATCTCTCTAATAAGGCCGACCGACTTTCGCCCTGCCTGAGGCTTGAGGTGTGCTTCATAACCAAGTCCCACCGCCACCGCAGCAGCTGATTCATAATCAACGGCCTGGTTAATATTAGCCATAATACCGTTCCTCATCAGGTGCTTGATGATATCTACAGCACTAACCTTTAGAAGTACCGCCAGTTGCTTCACACTTAAGGTGGCAGGAATTTCAATCGAGCGTGCATTTTCTGAGGCAGAATTAGAGCTAACCCCTTTACCTGAAGACTTTGATATTGTATTTTGCTTGCCTACCTCTGCCACTACCTGCTCCTCTAAAAAGTCTTTTACCTAGCCTAACAAGCTGCTATTGATTATCCTAGATAAGTTTATACCTCTTTACCGTCTTTTAAAAGGTCTTTACCAAATTTAATAAGCTGCTCTCGATTATCCTGGGTAAGAGTAGTTCGTAGGGTATGTTCTAATCGACCACTCTTAAACCCGATCTCCCAGCACTCCTGTGCCCGGCATAAATAAGCACCCCTCCCAGCCTTCTTGCCACTGGTATCAACCTCTACAGTGCCGTCGGATATGCGCACCAGGCGGATTAGCTCCCGCTTAGCTTTTACCTTACGACAGGCTACGCAAGTCCGCTGCGGTATATGCTTAACTGAGCGCTGGCTAATACTCCTCGTCATCATCTAAAGAGAGTTCTAGCCCTCGGCGTGGTTTCCTGCCCCTGACTTTCTCCTCGTCACCCTCTCTTTCTTGATAGCCTTTCTTTTTCTTCTTCTTGGATTTAGGCTGGGGCTTGGTCGGTGCCGATGCTAAAATATCCTCAGCAAACCGAAGTTTAGGTCTTTCCGCTATTGATGGTTCAAGTGAAGCTGGTGGAGACACGAGTGCAGTATCGAGAGCCGGCAAAGGTTCAGCCGCTTCTTCAGACGTCAAGGCTGGCTCTGGGATGTCTGGTATTTCAGCAGGGACTTCCTCATCAACTATAGCTTCTTCTTCCACTTCCGCTTCCGTCGCGACTGAAGCTTGGGCTGCTTCTACCTTTTCTGCCTCTGCTGCCGAAGCACTCTTAATATCAATTCGCCATCCAGTGAGTTTTGCTGCCAGTCTAACATTCTGTCCTTCTTTGCCAATAGCTAATGAAAGCTGCCTATCAGGGACAACCACAGTAGCTACCCCATCTTCCTCATTCAGTTCAACATTTAATATCTGGGCTGGGCTGAGAGCATTAGCAATAAAGGTAGCGGCATCTTGACTCCACATAACGACGTCTATCTTCTCACCATTTAATTCATTGACAATATTTTGTATTCTGATACCGCGTAACCCAACACAACAACCAACCGGGTCAATACCATCCTGGCGTGCAGCTACAGCTACCTTACTCCGATAGCCGGCCTCACGAGCAACTGATTCTAATTCTACAGTCCCATTAAAAATCTCAGGAATCTCCATTTCAAAAAGCCGACGAAGTAAATCTGGGTGTGAACGTGACAATACCACCCGAGGGCCCTTATTAGTTCGAACTACCTCCAAAATGACGGATTTTAGTCTTTGGCCTACTCGGTATCTCTCACCAGGCACCTGCTCAGCCGCGGGCAATATGGCCTCGGTTCTGCCCAAATCGATAAAGATTTGCCTTGGTTCAACACGCTGCACTAAGCCGGTGACAATATCACCTTCCCTATCGGCATATTCTTCAAATATAGCGCTGTGCTCTGCCTCATGAAGACGCTGCAAAATAACCTGTTTCGCCGTTTGAGCCGCAATACGCCCGGCATTACGAGGGGTAGCCTCTATCATAAGAGCCTCACCCATCAGTACATCTGGATTAATCTGGCGTGCCTCCTCTAGTGATATCTCACAGGAACTATCCGAAGGTTGTTCAACCACAACTTTCTCAGCCCACACTTGAACCTTGCCACTTGCAGGGTTAATCTTTACCGAAATATTCTGGCTAGGAGTAAAATTATCCTTCCTATAAGCTGACACCAGCGCTGCCTCGACCGCAGAAAGGACTACTTCACTGGGCAGGTTCTTCTCAGCCGAGATTTGTGTGATTGCAAGCAGAAAATCGCTCTTCATCTCGGATTAGGGCCTCCAATCTTAAAATTTCCACTATAATTAAAAGAGTGGGAACAAAACCCACTCAAATACTCATAGCAAGCATATCATAACCAACTGGAAAATGCAAGTTATCCATATAGATTCTTTATCAACCTCACCCCCTTAATCCCCCTCTCCTTGAGAAGGAGAGGGGGATAGATTTTGTAAGAAGGATGGAATCCCTCTTTATGCCCTAATTGTATAAGAGAGGTAGAGCTTCTGTACTACTTCCCTACTAGTCAAGTGGTGGCAAAGGAGATAGTCTAGCAGGCTGTGTCTGCATAAGCTTATCTCAAGGATCACTGGTTAACTATTAGTTTTCGACTTCATTCTCTGTTGATGCAGGAGTCCAAGTGGTTCCGGGTATACAACATTCTGGCTTCTACCTGAAAAAAATAGCATAATGAGACCCAGTAATAGCACGACGACTCCCACCATAAGATTACCCGCACCGACTATGAATAACAGGGCGAACTCTGTCCCGACTACTAAGTGTATATCCAAGCCGGCAGAGCCGTCTTCATTCATGAGCACTAGCGAATGGCGATCCGGTTCAGGCTCCCACGTAAGATTATGTGTTCCTGCGCCACAAGTTGATTCAGCCCAAAATGCTTGCGAAGTGGGGCCTCCGGGCACAATGCTGCCAGTGTGATTTTGATAATTCGCGCGACTGGGAAGTAGGCATAAACCTGTTATTTCATCATACTCAACACCGCTTAAATAGGCGTCAATGTCAGCTTCTCTGGCTACTCCTATGAATATTTGATTCGGGGAATTATTGATTGAACCTTCTACCTTAAAAGTGGTCAAACCAACCATTTCCCTTACCCCAAAAGGAGTGGTCAAATCAACCTTTTCCCTTCCCCCATATATATCGATACAGTCGGGTCCTAAAACAATAGCATAGGAATCCCTTTTAATCTGAATTATCCATGTAGAAAAAAACCCTTCGCTATCCTTAGTCGTACTATTCGACAATAGACATATTCCTCCACCCACAAGAAAATAAACGGATATTAGTAAACCGATAATACCGAAGACACGAAATATTTTTTTACTGTGCTTATGAAGGAACCTCATAATTCACCCTCTACGAGGTTGTAAAGATCATATCTATAGCAATTTATACAGTTATATTAACATATCGTATGTTAATATAACTGTATAATATCTATTCGGAATTGCGCAATGTTTCCGTAGAAATCCTGCTGCTATTGGGCTATAATAAAAATTACTTTGTTTATTCTATAAGTAATATGGAGATAAAAAAAGTAAAAGATTTAGTCGTAAATGAGGTAGAAGCTCGCCGTAATCAGCTTGGTGAACTCTCTTTGAAAATCCACTCCAACCCCGAACTGGGTTTTCAGGAAGTCAAAGCAGCCGGATGGTTGACCCGATACCTGGAGGAGAATGGCTTCTATGTAGAACGGGGTATCTGCCAGCTACCAACTGCTTTTAAAGCAAGCTACGGAAACGGAAGGCCAGTTATCGCTATTCTGGCTGAGTACGATGCTCTGCCTGACCTTGGCCATGCCTGTGGTCACAATATAATAGCTACCTGCGCCGTTGGTGCTGGAGTAGCTTCTAAACTGGCTGTTGACCAGTTTGGAGGCAGTATTCTGGTTATCGGCACACCGGCTGAGGAGCTATACGGCGGTAAAATAATAATGGCAGATAGGGGAGCCTTCGACGATTTAGATGTAGCCATGATAGTACACCCGGGGACAAGTGATATTGCCACTACCCAGATGCTTGCCTGCCAGGGCTTGCATATCGAGTTCTTTGGCAAGGCAGCCCACGCCGCTGCTTCGCCAGAGGAAGGAATAAATGCTCTGGAAGCCATGCTCCAATCTTTTACTGCCATTAATTCGCTGCGCCAGCACATCAGGAGTACTGCCCGCATCCACGGAATCATAACCGATGGCGGAGAAGCAGCTAACGTTGTTCCGGTTCACAGCGCTGGAAGCTTTATAGTACGTGCCATGGATAATGCCTACTTAGACGAACTAAAGGAGAAGGTTCTTAATTGCTTTATCGGGGCGGCTACCGCCAGTGGCGCCCGTCTGCAATACAAGTGGGATGAGGTATGCTATGCTCCCATGCGCAATAATTTAGCTCTAGCCCAACTATTTGCCCAGAATATGCAGTCCCTAGGACGCAGTGTTTCCCTCTCCGACCCCGAACACGCCTTTGGCAGCACTGATATGGGTAATATCAGCCAACTAGTGCCCAGCATTCACCCCTTTGTCGCCATAGCCGAGAAAGAGGTACAGGTCCATTCGCCTGAATTCGCCTCGGCTGCTGCCTCAGATAGAGGCATCAAGGGAATGCTTGATGCTGCTAAGGCTCTAGCGATGACTGTAGTTGATATGGTAGCCAATTCTGAGACACTATCCAATATCAAAGAGGAATTTGAGCAAGCGAAATGATTAAGATAGGCATTCCCAGGGCATTACTCTACTACCAGTACTACCCCATGTGGAAAACCTTCTTTGAGGAACTGGGGGCAGAAGTGGTGGTTTCACCGCCAACTACCCGGGCTATGTTAGCCGAAGGTTCAGCTCGAGTAGTAGCTGATACCTGCTTACCAGTAAAGGTGTTTCTGGGTCATGTTCTTTCCCTGGTAGAGAAGTGCGACTGGATTTTTATTCCGGCTATCCGTAGCGTGCAAAGTAAGGTTTATAACTGCTCGAAGTTTCTCGGCTTACCCGATATGACAAAAGCCGTTATTCCTGAATCTCCTCCAATCCTGGATATAGATATCGATATCAACAAAGGAAAGGGCGAGCTTTATAAAGCTATTTATAAACTGGGACGGCATTTTAGCTGGAATCCATTTAAGGTCAGGAAAGCCGGCCTAGTTGCCTGGCAGACCTATCTGAATTATCGAGAGTTAATGTCCAGTCGAAAATTAACACCACCCGAGGCTATAGCAAAACTATCGGGCTCAGATGGAGAAGAGCCCAAAACGTCTTCCTTCCACCCAGCTTCAGCACGAGCCACCATCGCTCTCATTGGTCACCCGTACCTCATCTACGATGAATTTATAAACCATCGCCTTATCCACCGACTGGAGCAGGCCGGTAACAGGGTGTTAACCCCGGAGGTGGTCGCCGCCCAGGAGCTTGAATCGGCGATAAACAGACTCACCGGCAGAGCCTACTGGACATACGAAGAGGAAGTTGTTGGCGCTGGCGGGCACTACTTGCAAAGTGGAGCCGATGGTGTTATTGGTATAATGGCTTTTGGTTGCGGACCTGATTCGCTAATGATGGACACGGTACGCCGGCAATCAGCCAGGCTAAAGGCTACTCCCTTCATGTGTCTCACATTAGAGGAGCACACTGCTGAAGCTGGTGTAGTTACCCGGCTGGAAGCCTTCACTGATATGATACAGAGAAAGAAAAGGAAAGAGGCGAAAGTATGCGTATAGGCATACCCCATATGGGGAATTTGTATATACCTCTTAAAGCGCTATTTAACAGGCTTAATGTTGACTATGTAATACCGCCACTCACTAACCAGCGCACTCTATCTCTCGGAGTCAAATACTCGCCTGAAGGGTTGTGCGTACCCTTTAAACTGACTCTGGGCAACCTGATTGAAATCGCCGAATTAGGAGCTGATACCCTGATTATGCCTGGCGGTTACGGCACTTGTCGCCTGGGATACTACGCCAAGACACAGGAACAAATCCTTCACGACCTGGGGTACAATATAAAAATGATTCAGTTGGGAGTTTCAGAGCAGAAGTTTCTTGGTTTACTGAAAATAATCAAGCGTTTGGCGAACAACGCTTCCTGGCCCAAGATTATATCAGCCTTCCGCTTCGGTCTGAGAAAATTAAATGTCATTGACAGGATAGAGCGGGTGGTTCAAAAGGTACGACCTGTTGAGTTAGTTAAGGGTACAGCTAATCAAATATTTACCAAGGCGCTTGATGCCATTGACAAGGCCGATGATTATCGTACCTTGAAAAAGGTTGAAACGGACTATCTTGACCAGCTTAATCAGGTAGCTAAAGACCCTGAGGCTAGACCGCTGATAGTAGGTATTACCGGGGAGTTCTATGTAGTGCTTGAGCCCTTCTCTAATTTTGATGTGGAGAGTGAGCTGGGCAAACTGGGAGTAGAGGTAAGACGGACAACTTTTATCTCAGAATGGACCAAATTCAGCATGTTCCTTAATCCACTGGGCATAAATGAGAAGGACAGGATTCACAAGGCAGCCTTACCATACCTTAAACGGGATATCGGAGGTGATGGCTGGGAATCGATAGGGGAAAAGGTGCTCCACAATAATGAGTATGATGGACTGGTACACCTGGCTCCTTTCACCTGTATGCCAGAGATAATAGCTCAAAATATCATGCCTAAAACCAGAGAGAAAATCCCGGTGCTGACCATTATTTGTGATGAGCAGATAACCAAAACAGGTGTGCTAACCAGACTGGAAGCCTTCGTTGACCTGCTTGAACGCAAGCGGCGGGCAGGTAATCATAATCGACAAAGAGTAGCCGTTTGAGGAGAGTTTATGGAAGCTTATCTGGGTATTGATGTTGGTTCGGTAACTACCAAGCTAGCAGTGCTGGACGGAAAGGATGAGCTTATTACCCACGTCTACCTGCCAACCCAGGGTAAGCCTATTGAGATGGTGCAGCAAGGACTGGTGCAAATCAAAGAACGGCTGCCCGGAGATGTCGATATCTGTGGCGTGGCTACCACCGGCAGTGCGCGCTACCTGGCAGGGGTTATTGTTAATGCCGATTTAGTCAAAAATGAGATTACCAGCCACGCTACGGCTGCCCTGTTTTATTTCCCCGAGGTGCAAACCGTCATCGAGATAGGGGGGCAGGATAGTAAGATTATCATTATCAGGGATGGGATTGTAACCGATTTCGGAATGAACACCGTGTGTGCTGCTGGCACTGGCAGCTTCCTCGACCACCAGGCGCTGCGTCTCAATTTGAGTATTGAGGAATTCAGTCAGCGAGCAATGAATAGCCAGACACCGGTGCGTATTGCCGGGCGATGTACGGTTTTTGCTGAATCAGATATGGTCCACAAGCAGCAGATGGGGCATCAAATTGAGGACATCCTCTACGGATTGTGCCAGGCATTGGTGCGCAACTACCTTAATAATGTTGGTTTGGGGAAAGAAATTAAACCGCCAATAGTATTTCAGGGCGGG
This sequence comes from uncultured Dehalococcoidales bacterium, assembly GCA_964396535.1. GTDB lineage: Bacteria > Chloroflexota > Dehalococcoidia > Dehalococcoidales > UBA2162 > CAYNFT01. Next base: position 21,721 of record CAYNFT010000006.1, read on the forward strand.
GTTGCCTTCAACCGGGCTATAGTCAAAGCATTTACGGAAGAACTTGAGACCGAGGTTATCGTCCCACCCCACCACGAGGTTATGGGAGCAATAGGGGCTGCCCTGCTGGTAAAGGAAGAGATGGCAATTAGTAAAAATGGGAGTAAGTTTAAGGGGTTTGGCGTAAGTGAAGTAAAGTATCACACCTCCTCCTTTGAGTGTAAAGGCTGCCCCAATCTCTGTGAGATAGCTCAAATATCAACTAACGGACAGATCCTTGCCCGGTGGGGAGGGCGTTGTGACCTGTGGGAGAGAGTGCTAACTGAGGAGGCAAAATGATAATCGCCGTTGACGCCGCCGGCGGGGAGTACGCTCCCCACGAAATAGTCAAGGGAGCCATCAAGGCGGCACGAGAGTATGAAGTGGAAATTGCCCTGGTGGGCAGGAAAGAGATACTCTATGTACTGGCTGGCCGTCATGCAGCGAAATTAGGCATGAAAATCATTGACGCCGGCCAAGTGATAGGCCTTCACGAATCACCCATTGATGCAGTTCGAAGTAAACCAGACTCTTCAATAGTGTTAGGCACCAACCTGGTAAAGGACGGCTTAGCCACAGCCTTTGTCTCGGCAGGTAATACCGGGGCTGTATTATACTCGGCCCTGGTCAATCTGGGAAAGATAGAAGGCATCGAACGCCCGGCTATAGGCAGTCTAATTGGCATCAACACCACAACTCCGGTTCTCCTTATTGACTCCGGGGCTAATGCCGAGTGCCGACCCAACCACCTGGTTCAATTCGCCCAGTTAGGTTCAACTTATGTCAGGGAGATTTTTGACATCAGCTCTCCCAGTGTTGGCTTGCTAAATAACGGTGAAGAGGAAAAAAAGGGTAACCGTTTAGCCCAGGAGAGTCACCAACTGCTGAAGACAACCAACTTGAATTTTATCGGCAATGTAGAAGGCCAGGATATATCAGCAGGAACGACAAATGTCATCGTTACCGATGGCTTCACCGGCAATATAGTGCTCAAAACAATGGAGGGCTTGAGTGCCACCTGGCTGTATTCTCTGGGTCAAGCCGGTCAGGTCTTCTCCAAAGCCTACAGCCTTCCATCACGAGCCTTGCACCGTGATATTGGTATGGATTCCTGGTCTAAAAGACTGGACTACCGGGAATCCGGCGGGTCATGTCTTCTGGGAGTAAATGGAAATATCATCATAGCCCACGGCCGCAGTCGGGCCAAAGCTATAAAGAATGCTATTGGTTTAGCCAAGCGGACCGCAGAACGAGGCATCGGGCAAAAAATTAAGGAGGAAAGCTATGAATAAACCCGCATCGGTAGATGATAGTAACTTTGAGCAGGTGGTGCTTAAGGCCGAGAAGCCGGTGCTGGTAGACTTCTGGGCAGTCTGGTGTAAACCCTGCCTTATGGTTGCCCCAATACTAGACGAACTAGCTGAGGAGTATGACGGCAGGATAAGCATCACCAGGCTGGATGTTGACCAGAACCCAAAGACCGCTGCCAGATACAGTATAATGAGTATTCCCACCCTTCTTATCTTCAAAAATGGAGAGCCTGTCTCGCATATAGTTGGGCTCAGGCCCAAAGGAGAGCTAAAACGAAGTTTGGAGGGCGCTCTTGGCTGAGCATGATATTCAAATCACCATCATAAATGATAGTCGTCGGGTGGAGTGTGAGGCTGAGTGCGGGATAGATTGGTCTTCCCCGGAAGCCTTGACTTTAGCCACCCGGAGAATCAAAGACAGGTTTGGCGACAAAATACAGCTAGCCTACCTTGACCTGTCCAGAGGTGTGGATAATGACGTTACACTGAAGTGGAGTGAGGTAATCAAGAGTAAAAACCTCTTGCTACCACTGCTGCTGGTTAATGGTCAGCTTAGAATTTCAGGGCGATTTGACATTCGCCAGCTATTAGATACCGTTGAAGTTGAGATAGAGCTAGGGATCGGAGCATAACGTTGATGGACAAGCGCAATTATGAGGTAGTGATTATTGGTGGTGGTCCGGCGGGACTTACCGCCGGGCTTTATACAGCTAGAGCCAGACTCAACAGCCTGCTCTTGGAAAAGGCGTTTATCGGTGGTCAGATAACCAATGCCGAGCAGGTAGAGAACTTCCCTGGCTTCCCGGAAGGTATCAGCGGCTTTGACCTGGTCCAACTAATGCACCAGCAGGCAACCAAATTCGGATTAGAAATATTAACCGCCGAGGTTACTGGTATTGAGCTTAAAGAAGCTGAGAGAGTGATCAAGACTAATGAGGGGGACTTCACAGCTAAGGCGGTAATTATGGCTGGTGGCTCGAAACGAAACACATTGGGTGTACCTGGGGAAGAGGAGTTTACTGGTAAAGGAGTGTCTTACTGTGCTACCTGTGATGCGCCTTTCTTTAGTGAGCAACCGGTAGCCGTAGTTGGCGGTAGTGATGCCGCTATTACCGAAGCTTTGCATCTAGCCCAGTTTGCCTCCAAAGTCATGGTGATACACCGCCGTGACCAGCTCCGTGCCATCCGTATTCTACAGGAAAGAGCCTTCGCTGAGCCTAAAATAGAATTCCTGTGGGATACCACAGTTGACAAGATTGAGGGTGAAGATTTCGTGAAAAGGCTCAGGTTAAATCAGGTGAAAACAGGGGGGAAGTCAACTCTGGAGATAGCTGGGGTATTTGTCTCTATTGGCTTTCAGCCAGATACCGAATACCTGAAAGGTATCGTGCCGCTGGATTCTGCTGGGCACATCATCACCAATGAGAAGATGGAGACAGAAATCCCGGGCATATTCGCTGCCGGTGATATACGCCAGGACTCAGCCCGGCAAGCAATAACCGCCGCTGGTGATGGAGCTACCGCTGCAATATATGCCCAACGGTTCCTCACCGAACAGTAAAGTTATATGCTATCTAACCTCAGCCCCTCTAAGCCTTTATGGAGTTCATTAATTAGCGGAGTTTTCCTCTTTAGGCCCTTCTTCAGGTGGAGCAGCTCCTGCAGGGGCTTCAGCTTCAACCTCAGCTTCGACTTCCTCTATTTCCTTCTCTACAAATCCGGCACTAATCTTTACCACTAGTTGTTCCGGGTTGTCTAAAACAGTAATCCCATCATCCAGCCTGATGTCCTCTACATGAATAGCCTGCTCTGCTTCAGTCAGGGTACTTATATCTAGCTCCACCCTGCCGGGAATTTCATCAGGGAGACATTCAATTGTCAGACTATTAAGTTCGTGTGCCAGGAAATTCTCTTTATATCTCAAAGCTGGTGCTTCCCCAACCAGAACGATAGGGACCTCCACCCTTATTTTCTCTCCCATCCTCACCTGATAGAAATCTACATGAAGCAACTCATCGGTTCGCGGTTCTCTCTGGACTTCACGAACCATCACATTTCTTGCTTCCTTGGTTTCGTCAAGTTTGAGGCTGACAATTCCCGTCTTACCCACCCGAGCCAGGACATGCTTAAGCTGTGCCGTATCACACTGCAATGGCATTGGCTCAACATTGCGACCAAAGAGATGCGCCGGAGTAAGCCCCTGACGGCGCAGAAACTTGACCTTTTTCCCCAGAATCCCTCGAATATTAGCTGATAGTTCCATCGAATCCACCTTCCAAACAGAATTAGCACTAGCCCATTATACCAGATTATCTTTCCCCACGCCTCCCCCCTAGACCCCTTTAAGCACCCGGAGAAATTTTCTTTTTTACGAAGACAATGAATGACTAGAGATTTAAGTTTTCTTTAAGAAGAAAGCACCTAACAGTTGGGATGTAATACATCTGGTTCGCAGCTATGCAGTGAGAGGTTACTCATACGAGGGTAACCGTTTGGATAGCCAATTGTATCCTTTTGTACGTTAAATCTGATACGATAGGTGATTTACAGAGGTTTTTACTTAGCTATTAAATGAACAAGCAACCGAAAACAACAGCTCAGACCACACTGATATGAAGGGTGGTTTTTGAAGAGGAAGAAATCGCTATGGCAACGCAAGGGAAAATGCACAAAAGTAACGAAATCCCGGTAACCTACCTTTGCTGGGGCTGCGGTGCTAGTAGGACAGTGTATGAAGAAAGTGATATTCCCATACCGGCCCGAGAGGTATGGAATTTATGCCCTGATTGTATAATACAGGCGACACAACAAAAAAAGTAAATCAATCGAACAGAAACCCTAGCGGCTCGATTTGCCTGATGCCACCGTAGCTATCAAACAGGTAGAGGAAGTCAAGGAGGAAGTTGATGCAGCCGTTTCAGAAACAAGCTTTGCCTGATAAGGTAACAGACCTGCGTTTAATGCTTCAGAATTTCAGTGAGGAACTAGAAAGCTGGAGAGCTGGGCATAAGACCGATTATTTAGAAATGATAGAGACACTAAAGACTCAAGTGGAAGAAATTCAGAATGAATGGGATAATGTATCTAACATCACGGCTACGCAGCACGAGAGAGCAGAATCTCTTCTCGATTCTTTTCCTGGAGTAATTGAAGCGGCAACGTTAATAGCATTGACTTTGAGAGTAGCTCATCTTGAGGAACTGGTGTCCCAATTATTTTCAGAGTCGTAAGCAAAAACAATTGCAAAAGGAACCCGAAGGCAGTTCACCATCTCGCTTGTTGCCTTAAGTGTTACCATCATCCTGTGGGGAATATTCATAGGACTTAATGTCATCAAATGAAAACCCTGAGCTATCAGTGGTAACCCTCCCCC
>CAYNFT010000006.1:26521-42830 GCA_964396535.1 uncultured Dehalococcoidales bacterium
CTTATCCCCCTCCCTTTGATTTGTAGAACCCCATCCCCTGTGTCCCCTTCCCCTTGATAAGGGGAAGGGGAGTTTAATAAAAGAGAGGCTTTGCCTCTCTAGCTCTCCTTTTGGTATCTCAAATTTTAGAAGGGAAGGGGGAATTTTAAAGAGGGAGCTTTGCTCCCTCTTTAACTTCCTTAAGGGCGGCGGGCGGGAATAGATAAAAAAGATATAAAAAAAGAGGGGCAAAGCCCCTCTTAGACTCTTTAACAATAGATTTAATTCCCCTATTTTATTCTCTTAATCAAGTCTTCTCTAGGGATGTTATTCCACAGGCTTATTCTATTAAGAATATCAGACAAGGTTCCTTTGGCGATAATTCTATGTGCCGGAACAGTGACATTGTGCTCACCGAGTGGTGTTATTTTTCTTAGCCTGATATGGCTGCCTCGCTGTCTAACAACTTCATAGCCCAGTGAACTGAGAAGGCGGATAACATCCTCACCACTAACTTGAGGAAGCTTTGGCATTTGCTAGCTTCACCTCAGAGAGAGTTAAGATTGTAATGGATTCGTCGGTGTCACCAAAGTGAGTAGATACAGCCTCTTTAATATTCTGGTATAAATCGTCCAGAGTACTGCCTTGAGTAAATATATCATCTCCTATCCCACGGGCACACCAAAACTCACCATCAAAATAGGTTTCCATCTTTACTAGCATATTTATCTCCGCGCAGAATCTTAGTGCTATTATACCAGATTATTCCTCAGTCTATCTATAGTTGAACCCTCCCCCCTTATCCCCCTCCCTTTGATTTGTAGAACCCCATCCCCTGTGTCCCCTTCCCCTTAGAAAGGGGAAGGGGAGTTTTATAGAAGAGAGGCTCCGCCTCTCTAGCTCTCCTTTTTTAATCTGCTTACCTGAAAGGTTCTTTTATCTATCTCCTTCAAATTCGAGGGGGGAATTTTAAAGAGGGGGCAAAGCTCCCTCTTTAACTTCCTTAAGGGCGGCGGGCGGGAATAGATAAAAGGGAGGGAGGGGGAAAGAAAAAAGAGGGGCGAAGCCCCTCTTAGACTTTTCACTTATTGCTTTAGGATGACAACAATAGCTCCTCTAGTTATAAAATTGGCAACCCATTGACAAAAGATGATATACTTTTAATGTGGTATCACCAAATACTAAATGACGACTGGCGACAATGAAAGCTTGTAGATAGCTTGAGTATACAGTATTATTTAATCCTATATAATCACAGACAATAAGGTTTGCTATATTTGTGCGGGTAAACAAGGGGCAGAGGGGGAGTGTTTAATGACTAATCAGGAAGAGAATCTTAGTAGAGTAGTACCTTATTTACTAGCAATCTTGGTTTGTGATAGTGCTACCATTGACCGAAATTCAGGGAAGAAGACATTGGTTGGCATTTTTGACCGAGTAATAGCAGGAAAATTCTCAACTTCACGCTGGTGCTCAGTGTATTTTAAACTTAGTGATGCACAAGGTAACTATCGATTTAAAGTCCAGTATGCACAGGTGGAAACTGGTAACATACTAGCAGAAGCTGAGACAAAAGAGGCGCTAACTATCAAAAACCGGCTTGATACATTCGATTCACTAATTAGTTTCCCTAGGGCATTACCGATTCCACAAGCAGGGCAGTATGAGTTCCGTCTGTATGCTAATGATATATTCCTGGGGCGTATTGCCATAAACGCTATGCAAAGAGAATAAATAGAAAAATAGGTGGTAAAAACTATGAATACAGTAGTGAAAGAGGAAATAAAAAGATTAGATGAGGGTAGAAGTGAAGAAGAACCATTAAAAGATTTGCTACCATTTGTAATATCACAAGAAAAACTTGAAATGTTTGCTGTAAAAGGCCAAATTCTTAGTATAGGACCGGCTCTCCCAGAAACTATGCTACTGGGCGCACTGCGCCACCCTCGACTACGTCTTATTGAACCTCTCACAATAACCTTTGAGCGTGAAAAGGATGATATTGTTGCTTACTGCGAGGAATTGAAAGAGTTTGGCTTTGGGACTCATTTAACTGAAACCATTGAGGACTTGCAAGCAACTATTGCCGAAGCCTATTTCACCCTCAAGGAAGAAAACAAAAGGCTAGGCTCTGATCTGAGAAAGCTATGGGACACCCTTAATAAGAAAGTAAAAGAAGTTGCATGACCATAAAAGCACATCAGTTTGAACACATAGTAAACAAGTTCCAAATGACATCCCGTAACGCTGGCGATCGCCTTGTCTGGTTTGAATATGAAGGAAAGATCATTACTCGTTCTCGTCGTTCCAACAAAGCAGGTGATTTACCCTTCCAAAAAAGTATGCCTAAGCAACTTGGTCTCACTCCTGATGAATTTAGAAAAGCTGCTGCATGTAAACTTTCTCGAGAAGACTACATCGAGATACTGAGATGTAAGGGCTACCTTGCATAGCTCTTACCCTTAATTATATAACAGATTAACCCACCCTCCTCACCACCTCCTCCAGCACTTTCTGCCACCCCTCCCCAAGTTTTCTGGGGTGGAGGCGGATTTGGAATGTGCTCAACTTGATGCCGTCTCTGAGGAGAGGCTCGATTTTATGACGGTCGAAGCGCATTCCTTCAAACAGGCTTAATACTATTTCCCCGCGCTGGGTGGAGACGGATTCAATGCCAGCCCCGGCTGCCAGGATTTTTATTCTGACGGCATACAGGAGGTTTTCTACTTCGGGGGGCGGGGTGCCAAAGCGGTCGCTGAATTCGTGAGCTACAGGTTCCACCTGCTCAATCCTGTCCAGCTTTACCAGTTTCTGGTAGAGGCCAATCCGGGTAAGGAGGTCGGTTACATAGTCGGCGGGGATATAGGCGGGTAAGGGGAGGTCTATGGAGGGGGGTGGCAGACGTGAAGAAATGATTTCCTTCTCGGCAACACCAGCCTGTTTTGCTTTCTGCTCCTCTACCGCCTGTGCCAGCATCTGGCAGTAGAGACTAAAACCAACGGCACTGATATGCCCGCTCTGCCTCATTCCCAGCAGAGTTCCGGCTCCCCTGATTTCCAGGTCTTTCATGGCGATGCCGAAACCGGCGCCAAGCTCGGAGGCTTCAACGATAGTCCTCAGGCGCTTCTCAGCAAGCGGGGTCAACCGTTTCCCCTTATCATAGAGAAAATAGGCATATGCCAGGTTGGCACCACGACCTACCCTTCCCCGAAGCTGATGCAGCTGAGTGAGACCAAATTTATCAGCCTGGTTGACAATAAGGGTGTTGAAATTGGGCATGTCGAGTCCCGATTGAATAATGCTGGAGCACACCAGAATATCGTTTTTACCCTGAATAAAGTCAGCCATCACCTTCTCCAGTTCTCCCTCCTGCATCTGCCCGTGACCGATAGCTATTCTGGCTTCAGGAACCAGAGCCTGAAGCTTGCCGGCGACCAGGGCTATACTCTGAACCCGGTTGTGAACGAAAAAGACCTGACCGTTCCGTTCCAGTTCCCTCAATATGGCTTCCCTGACCAGGTGGTCATTATACTCGGCAACGTAGGTCTTGATGGGCAGGCGTTCCTCAGGGGGAGTCTCCATAACACTCATGTCCCTCACCCCCACCAGGGACATATGGAGGGTGCGGGGGATGGGGGTGGCACTCAGGGTGAGAACGTCTACTTCCTTCCTCATTTGCTTGAGATATTCCTTATGGGCAACGCCAAAGCGCTGCTCTTCATCAATGATTAACAGGCCAAGTTCTTTAAACGCCACGTCCTTTTGCAGCAGGCGGTGGGTACCGATACAGATGTCCACGCTGCCACTGGACAATCCCTTTACAATGTCGCTCTGCTCCTTTGGCGTCCGGAAGCGGCTCAGTACCTCGATTCTTATTGGGAAGGCGCTCAGCCTCTGGCTGAAGGTGGAAAAGTGCTGCTCGGCCAGCACGGTAGTCGGCACCAGGACTGCTACCTGCTTGCCATCCATCACCGCCTTGAAGGCGGCACGGATAGCCACCTCGGTCTTGCCGTAGCCGACATCGCCGCAGACCAGTCTGTCCATAGGTTTGGTTTGCTCCATATCCTCTTTTACCTGTCTCTGAACCTCTATCTGGTCTGGGGTCTCAACGTAGGGAAATGATGCCTCAACCTCTCGCTGCCAGATGGTATCGGGAGAAAAGGTAAAACCGGGCACTACCTCCCGGCTGGCATAGAGAGCTATCAGGTCCTGAGCAATTTCTTCTACCGACTCTTTGACTTTTCGCTTGGTCCGCGACCATTCCTGGGTGCCCAGCCGACTCAATACCGGCGGTTGTTCACCAGCTCCGACATAGCGACCAACGCGGTCTATCTGGTCGGTAGGAACATAGAGCCTATCACCGGCGGAATATTCCAGAACCAGATATTCCTTCTCCCCCTTCTCGCTGTCGGCACTCATTGTGGTCACGCCGGCAAATCTGGCAATGCCGTGTTCAATATGCACCACATAATCGCCGGGGGTTATGTCAACAAAGAGCCGGTGGTGCGGAACCGGGCGTTTCTTGAGGAGCCGGCGCTGTTTGATAAAACCAAAGATCTCAGTATCGGTAAGCAGATAGGTATCGCCGTTCATAACCCAGCCTTCGGCCAGCAAACCCTGCACCAGGGTCAGTGAGCCGCGGGGAGGCACCTGCTTGATTTCGGCAAGGGGAGGAGCAATAATATCTTCCTCATCAAGTAGCTCTGATAGCCGACTTGCCTGATGGCTAACGAGGATAAGCCTCTTTCTCTGGTCGAGCATCTCCCTGGCTTTTTTGATAAATCCCGGCAGTTGTCCGGCATAGCTAGGAGCAGAGGTAAAGCTTAGCTTATGCCATTGGTCATATCCGGTAATACCCCAGGAAGTAAGCGTTAAGCGCTGCCTGTTTTCCATTCCTGAGTCAAGTTCATCCCAGGTGAAATAGGGGGTGGGGAAATTATGGGGTAACTCTCCCCGCTCCAGTTTCGCAGCACGTAATTCATCAGCCTTAGCTTCTAAGTCCTCGACAGCCAGTTTAATGTTCTGGGGCTCATCAAGGATAAGAAGGCCATCCTGGGGCAGGTAACTCAAAAGACTATCAGTGTGAAATAGTGGGGCATAAAACTGTAGGTGGCTTGGTTTCTCTTTATTGAGCAGCATGGCAAGTTCCTGCTGGAATTGCTCTCTCACTTCGCTGTTCAAGCCAGTCAGGTCCAAACTACTAATGATTTGCTCTAACCCTGATTGGCTGCTCGATAAAGGTGTTAGCAGTTCTGTAGCCGGACCAACAGCCATGGATGACACTGCTCTTAGCGAGCGCTGGCTTGCCGGGTCAAAGAGACGGATACTATCTATGGTGTTGCCAAAGAACTCCAGTCTGGCGGGCAGGTCACTGGTAGGTGGGTAGATGTCTATGATGCCACCCCGATGACTTATCGTGCCCGGTATTTCCACCAAGTTTTCTAATTGGTAGCCCATAGCCTGCCATCGACTCAGCAGTTGGAATGGCTCAACCTCCATCCCCTGCCTTATGCTGTAGCCGGCAGCAGTGAAATCACTATACGGTGTTACCTTCTGCGTAAAGGCTGCGGCAGAGGCAATAATCAAAGGAGGACCCGTAGTCGTTGTATTCTCGTCTCCAGCTATATTAGCCATAGCTGACAGCACCTGAAGCCTTTCCAGTTCAGTGGAGGTATCTGAAGAAATAAACTCATAAGGTAAAGCCTCAGGCTCAGGGAAGAGTTTTACATCCATAGACGGGCACCAGATTAATAGCTGTTCATAGAGTTTTTTGCTGTCTTCGGGTTGGGTGGTAACTATGAGCATAGGTGTAGATAGACGCTGATGTAGAGACGCAATGAGGTAAGGCTTGGCAGCATCAAGCACTGCCGCCCTACCGCTGCCATTTTCCTGCTCCAGTTCATCCACAAGCTGACGATAGGCAGGCATCTCTTTAATCAAATGAAGCAACCCGGTTAAATCCAACTTAGTTCTCTCCCCAAACACCCCTAGGGCTAGCCGATATGGCCTAGCCCTTCAAGCAAATTCTAGCACAGCGCTAGCGGCTCAACAAGCTCAAACAAGGGTTGTCTATCAACCTGCCCCTTTTAATTCATACAACCCCATCCCCTTTGTCCCCTTCCCCTTGACAAGGGGAAGGGGAAGAAATTTAATGAGAGGGACTCCGTCCCTCTCCGACTCCCTACAATTATAAAAGAGACTTTGCCCCTTTCCATCCCCTTACTCTCCAATATTTGTTAAGAGAAGGGGGAGAATTACTTAAAGAGGGGCTAACGCCCCTCTTAGACTCCACAAAGGAAAGGCAGGGAGATGCTTCGCCCCTGTATCGCATAGGGCGTTAAAGAGGGACTTCGTCCCTCTTACAAATCCTTCCCCATTTCCTTCAAGATACAGGATAATAACGGAAAGTCGAAGAGAGGCTCCGCCTCTCTTCTAATATTTATCCCCCTCTCCTTGAGAAGGAGAGGGGGATAAAGGGGGTGAGGTTGATAGATAATCTCGAAGCTATATTCAGTTTGCTGTGAAACACTTCGTCAAATTGTACTTATTTCGGTATTCCTTTATGTTGTTTTTCGTCGTCCTTTGAGAAATATGACCGAGCCGCCAATAGTTGCTATAACAGACAGCACAAGAGAAAAAATCGCGATGAAGAAAAAGACATGCTCTTCTTTTTCGTATAGAGCGTATAGTGCATTGTGGAGGACGGCGCTAATAATAAAGACCGCGAACGATATTCCGGCTACCAGCAGGAATGCTTTCAGCATTTTGTAACGTCTTTCGGCTAACTTTGGGTCCATCTGGTCATGGAATATTTTAGTTTTCTTTTTCCAAACCATCCATACCAGTATATCCAGACCACTATTAGGGCGCCCGCAATAAATAAAACCATTCGCTTATTCCCCCTCTCCTAGATTATAGTTACATACTCCCTTTAATACCTCAAGGATTTAGTAGCCGTTATCCTATCACACCCGTAATGAGGAGATAAGCAACTGCTGCAGAGCCGGAATCAGCCCCTTCTTCTTAAACAAGAGTTCGGGAACTGTTCCGAAAGGCCCACCATATTTTACGACTACTGGTCAAGCGTGGAACCATTCGACAAAAAAGGAACGTTTGAAGTAACCTACGCCCCCAGAATTTCTTTGTGTCTGAGGGCACGCTCCAGGGAGGGCTGCATCTTCATCTCGCGGAATTCTTTGATGTCGAAGTCCAGGTGCTCGAGGGCTTCAGCCTTTTCATCTGGATAATGCTCCAGCAGCAACTCGGCGAGCTGGAGCCGGGTGAGGGCGAGCTCAGGGCGGAATTTCATATCGGTGGCTACTCTCAGTGATTCCTTGTAGTGGTTTCTGGGCACTCAGGAACTATATCGAACTTTTTGCGACCCGACTTGATTCCTAGATTGCGTGGATTATTTAAGAAATCACAACTTTCGCAGCCCTAGCCAAAGGTATTATGCCAGCAACTGCACCAGACGACAATGCAGTAGCTCTTTTCGTATTTTCCCTATGCATGAAATAAAGCCTGCCAGAATCCTTCGTCTATTCCCTGCGTTATAGTCCTGCTCACTTCTTGAATAGTTACCTTACTTCTTTCGGAGAGCAGGAGCAAGCTTCAATGTGTCTATCACCCTATGTCTTTAATGTGTCCCCCTTTCCTTGACGCCTTGACGATTCCCATATTGATGCTAGTTTGCAGTAGTGCTACAATTCAGCAAAAGGATAAGTGGTATGACTATACGTACGAAAGCACTGTTGATTATTGGGGCGTCATTGATATGCGTAGCTGGGCTTATATATATCACTTCACGATTTACCCTTGTGAGTGGTCTAGAAGACATCGAGGAGCATAATACCCACAGACAAGTCGAGCAGGCACTAGGTGCTTTATCTTATCTTATCTCGGATTTGGAGTCCGATACTGCCGGCTGGGCAGCATGGGATGATACGTATGACTTTATCGAAGACAGCAATGAAGAGTATATTCAGTCAAATCTCGGCGATGAAACTTTCATCACTATGCGGCTTAACTTGATGCTCTTTATCCATTCCTCTGGACGTATTGTTTTTAGCAAAGCTTATGACCTGGAGCATGAGGAGGAAATACCAATCCCGCAGGACTTGCTGGCATATCTTTCCGAGAGCAGTCCCATTTTAAGTCGCCCCGGTAAACAGGTCTTCATCTCAGGGATTGTCCCGCTTGAGCAAGGTCCGTTGCTTCTTACCTCACAGCCCATTTTAACCAGTGAAAATGAGGGACCTGGCCGCGGCACACTTATTTTTGCTCAATACCTTAATACCGAAACAATAAATGAACTATCTCAGGTTACACTTTTCTCCATAATCATACGTCCCATTAATAGACTGTTATATCCAGACTTCAAGGAAGCATTTTCGTCCTTGCTGCAAGGCGAGCCGATTTTCGTAAAACCGCTGGATACACAGAACATCCGAGGATACACCTTACTTAAAGACATCTACGGTAGGCCTGCTTTCATAATGGGGATAGAAGTACCCAGAGATACATATCAGCTAGGTCAACTTGTGTCCAGTTACTTCATATTATCGGTACTAGGAGTAGGTGTGATAGTTGCTGTGGGAACTATGTTCATGGTGCAGAAGCAGGTTCTTTCACGGTTTACCACTCTAATTCGCGGCATTAACCATATCACTGAAAGCGGTGATACTTCAACGCGTATATCACTGGGAGGAAGGGACGAGTTGAATCTGGTAGCTGGTACTATTAACGGTATGCTGGCAGCACTTGAAGAGGCCGGGACAGAAATAAGGGAGAGTGAAAGACGCTACCGCCTGCTGGCTGAGAACGTATCAGACGTAATCTGGACTATGGATAACGAACTCAGATTTACCTATGTCAGTCCTTCGGTTATACACCTTGCAGGCTTCACTGCTGAGGAAGCTATTAGCCTGACGCTGGAGGAATCCATGGATGCAACTACTTTTGAAGCTGCAAAACAGGCTTTTGCTGAAGAAGCATCGAGGGGAGATGTGTCTCAGGAGGAATCCCAGAGTGCACCGACATTCGAAATCCAGTTAAAGAGGAAGGACGGCTCCACAGTATGGACAGAAATCAGAATAGCTGCTATACGTGACCAAGATGGTAAAGCCATTGGCTTTGTTGGAATTGCCCGCGATATCTCCGAACGCAGGCAAGCAAGGGAGGAGCTACAACTTCGGTACGAAGAGGAAAGAGCCCTGAGAGAACAACTGGAAGAAGAGATACAGAAAAGAATTGAATTTACCAGAGCGCTGGTACATGAGTTAAAAACTCCGATTACTCCGGTATTGGCAGCTGTTGAGTTGCTGCTTGAAGAAATCACGGACGAGCGCTTGATGAGGCTGGTACAGAGCATAGACCGGAGTGCCTCCAACCTGAATCGAAGGATTGACGAGCTCCTTGACTTAGCAAGGGGTGAAATAGATATGCTCCATCTTAATATTGAGTCCGTAGAGCCAATACTACTGCTTCAAGAGATAGGCTATGAGGTCATACCGGTAGCCCTGCGTAGTAAGCAAACTCTGAATGTTAATTCACCCCCCTCTCTGTCTACAATCTCAGCTGATAGAGAACGCCTGCGTCAGATTGTACACAGTCTCCTTAACAATGCGCTTAAGTTCACTCCTGAAGGTGGAATAATCACCTTGCAGGCAAGAGAGGAAGGTGATAATCTAATTGTTGAAGTTAGTGATAACGGTCCAGGTTTAAGCAAAGACGAGCAAGAGAGGGTGTTCGAGCCTTACTACCGGCGTGTTGGGGACAGAGAGCGTCTCAGCGGACTGGGATTGGGTCTTGCTCTTTCGAAGAGACTGGTGGAGCTTCATGGAGGTCGCATATGGGTGAAAAGCCGTAAGGGAAAAGGAAGCACCTTTGGCTTTTCACTGCCCTTCCAAGCGGTCAACCGCGAAGAGGGATAAGCAAATAGGAATGGAGAATCATGAAAGTACTTATTATTGAGGATGACAGCGAAATTGTAGAGGTTATCTCACTGTCCTTCGAGATACGCTGGCCCGGGGTGGAATTGGTCTCCACTCACCTGGGAGGGAAGGGAGTAGAACTGGTGGAGAGCGAGAATCCCGATATTGTCATTCTTGACCTCGGTCTTCCCGATATCAGCGGCTTCGACGCATTGAAGGAGATTCGCGCTTTTTCCGATGTACCCATTCTAGTATTGACCGTCAGAAGCGAGGAGACTGATATTGTGAAGGGGTTGGAGTGGGGGGCAGATGACTACATGGTAAAACCTTTCCGCCAACTGGAGCTGCTATCCCGTATAAAGGCCCTGACGCGTAGGGCCAGTCCTTCGGCTAGAGAAATACCCCTGGTCTGTGGACAATTACGCTTCATCCCATCGACAAGGCAGTTCTACTACGGTCAAAAGGAGATAAATCTCACCAGTACCGAAGGCTCCATACTTCACCAGCTCATGAAGAATTTTGGTCGGGTAGTAACACGCTCCAACCTGGCAGAAGCAGTGTGGGGCGAGGATTATCCCGATTCAGCAGACAGCCTCAAAGTTTATATCCGACGGCTACGCGAAAAAATCGAAACAGACCCCAGCCAACCGGAGTTAATCCTCACCAAGACAGGTCTGGGCTACCTCCTGGTAAAACCAGAATAACCCCGCATAAACAGCACATACTATTCTTACTCAGTAGAAAGTCTTCTATTTCACAGCAGGGATATTTCACCACAGATAACCTGCCTTCCTCTATGTAATTTCTCCGCTTCTGCCAAACTGTAACTTCTTTGTAACCCACTTGTAACCTTTATGTAACCTCTGCTATCTGGTCTTAACCAGATTGTAACCTCACACAGTGTAGACTATCTCTAATAGTACAAATTAACTACTTTGCCTTAGTACTAAGGTCATAAACAGGTGAAAAGAATAAAAATGCAGTCCTTAAGCACCGAGCCCACAATAAGAAGCCTCATATTCGCCTTAGCCGAGACTGAGTTTGAGTGGGTATATGTATCCGAGGAGTATAGAGTGGAAGCCCTGCTGAAACAATATAATTTTGATTTAGTTGTGTTGGATAGTTCAATAGAGGAACTTGGTATGACCTGCCGCTACATCAGGGATATAGGGACTGCTCCGATTGTGCTAATAGTAGAGCAAGAGCAGCCAGACTGGAGAGAAATACACTCTCTGGACGTAGACAGTTATATCCAGGGGGTCAGTGGAACAGAGCTGGTAGCTCGCTTGAGAGCGGCCTTACGTCGTTTCCAGTATAGCGAACAACCTGGACGAATAAATTCCAGGCCTGAACACCCGAAAATCTTCATACAATCTTAGCACTAATTTTATAGCTATTTAATTAAATTATCAGAAAATAGAGGTAGAGGATATAGAGAGATGAAAGCTTTGACGTGGGTAGTGATAGCAGTACTGGGACTGGTTCTTGCCTGTTTAGCCTTCCTGTATTTTTCACCCGGTTACAATCTGTATCTGGTTCGAAGCGAGAGTATGAGACCAACCTTTAATATGGGAGATTTGATAATAACCGGTCCCTTAAACAATCCGATAAGCGGAGAGGTAAAACCGGGAACGATTATTACTTATGAGCATAACAACGAACTGATAACCCACAGGGTGCTGTCAATCGAAAGTAAGACACTGGTAACCAAGGGTGATGCTACCGAAGACGCTGACCCGTGGACGGTTACCTTTTCGGATGTCAAAGGCATCCACCTGGTCAAGATTCCCTATGTGGGCTATCTGACCAGTTTCATTCAGACCAAACTCGGCTGGTTTCTGGCGATTATTATCCCAGCAGCATTGCTTGTTGGCTGGCTGGCTAAGGATATAGTCAAGGAGGCATTTAGCGATGCTTAATAACGACATAAAATACGGGGAGGTGAAGCCTATTGCAAAATAATACTAAGAATATTCAAAAAGACCGCTCGTAAATATTCTAAGGAAAGGAGGAAAAGATGAAAAAGATACTTGGACTAACAGTAACAGCCTTACTTGTCATAGGTCTGGTCGTTGGCGGCACCTGGGCTTATTTCAGCGACCCTGAAACAGCCGCTGGCAATACAATGTCCGCAGGCACCCTGGACCTGAGTGTCAACGGTGAAAACCCCTTAACAACGACTTTTGCACTAACTGGCACTGATAACGTATCTCCGGGGGGAAGCGGCATCATTGAGTGGGACCTCGCTAATGTAGGTGATATGGATGGTTATCTGGACATCTCGTTTTCAAACATTGTAGATGACGAGAATACCGTCCAGGAGCCCGAAACTGGTGATGATGCTGTCAGTGGTGAACTTGCCGAAGCCCTTCACCTGGAGATATTCATTGATGAGAACGACAACAATTCCTACGATGCCGGTGAAACCTCAATACACGATGACTATGTTACAGGCGGGACGACCGAGCTAACTGCATCGGCATGTGATGACTACCAGCTGAATGATGACGACCCTACCAGGCAGTTCATTATTAGCTGGAGCATAGATGGTGCTACCGTGGGTAACGATATCATGAGCGATATTGCCGGTTTTGATATTGCGTTCTCACTCGAACAGCAGGCTGACTAAGCAACCAACGACTAGGAAGCGTGAACTGAATGCTTGAAACTAACGGGGGCTGATAAGCAATAAGAGGTATCAGCCCCCCGAATACCCGAAAATTTGAAGTAAAGGAGGTGCCGATGAAGAGGATACTGGGTTTGACCATAACTTTCATGCTCTTCATCGGCATTACCGGAAGCGGCGCCTGGGCTTACTTCAGTGATGCCGAGCCCTCGACCGCAAACCAGATGATTTCCGGCATACTTGACCTGAAGACCGATGATGTTGACGGCGTTACTCAAACGCTCTATGCCACCAGTATGAAGCCGGGTAATACTATCGGTCCATCCACCATTCAACTAAGGAACGCTGGCAACACAGATGGCCCGACCCTGGATATAAAGTGCTCTTATATAGAGAGCGATGGTAGTCCTAATGACGTCAATATGACAGCTAATGCTACCGCCGCCATGATGGAGGTAACCACCTTGAGTTACGATAGCGCCAGTCTTCTAACGAACATAAGCGACAACAATTTTAACGGTTATAAAGATTTGCAGGACCTGGCAGACGCCAATCTAAGCAGCCAGAGTGGTTTGGGTACCGGCGCTACCAAACCTTTCGAAATCGAAGTCAAGCTAAAAGATAACCTGAGTAATGATTTTAGAGCTGATGGAATAACTGTAGTTATCTCATTCACTCTAAACCAATAAGGAACTGGAAATGAAGAAAGTAGTTAAATATATCGGCCTGACTGTACTGGTGCTGCTAATGATAGCCGCAGTGCTTACCTACCTGGCACCTCACTTCGGCTGGCGGGTAGATGCCCTGTGCTCAGGCAGCATGGCACCGCAACTAAAGGCAGGTTCACTGGTCATAACCCGATCGGTAGAACCGGAAAGTATAGTGGTGGGGGACATCATTACTTTTCTCCCGACCACATCAGGTGAGAATCTGGTTACTCACCGTGTTATTGGCATAGAAAACAACTCCCCACTCCGCTTCACTACTAAAGGGGATGCAAATAACGGCAGCGATTCATTTGTCGTATCGGCACGAAATTTACTTGGCAAGGTTTGCCTTCATATCCCCTACCTGGGACACGTTACTGAATTTCTTAAAACCCCCTGGGGGTTTGTAGTAGCTCTGGTAATCCCCAGCCTGGCTATCGTCGCCATATACGTTGGGGCTATCTGGAGGTTACTCTCCAGAGGAGAAAGGAGGGAAAAGCTGAATAGCGTGGCGTAATGATGAAAAGTAAGACAATACCTGTTCTATTTACAGTACTGGCGTTAATGCTCCTGGCGGTCGGTACCGGAATAACCAGAGGCGCATTCATAGACCCGGAGACCTCCAGTGATAATGTGCTACGCACTATTATTAACTGGTATGACTTCGACTGGCACTGGAGGAAACCACTTACAATAAGCAATAGCGGAGGAGCACTGAGCGATTTCCAGGTCAAGGTAACCTTAAATACCCAGGAGCTGATTTCAACGGGTAAGATGCAGCCTGATGGCGATGATATCCGCTTTACTACATCGGACGGGACTACCGTGATTCCTTACTGGATAGAATCCGGTCTCAATACTACATCCACAGTTATCTGGGTGAAGGTGCCCTCCATTCCCAGTGGCGACTCCACTATCTACATCTATTATGACAACGACAGTGTAAGCGCGGCTAGCTCAGTGTCAGGTACTTTTAACAACGGCTCCTCTCAAGACCTGTTCGACGACATCTCCAAGCTGGACACCGCCGATTCCTCCGATGTGTCCGTAACTTCAGGTGAGGCCCGGTTGATAGTAGCTGACACCGAGGTAACCGATGTCAGTCAGAGTGCCAGCACTGCCAGCATCCCTGTGTACGGTAACCAGTGGTGCGGCCAGACCTTCTACGCCAACCTCACCGGCTTCCTGAATAAAATCACTGTTAGAACCAACAAGTTGGGAAGCCCGCCTAACCCCCTAGAGATAGAGATAAGGAATGCTATCGGTAATGAGCCCGGTGGTACTATTTATGCCACCGCCCGCAGGAGCGACATCGGGACTACCACTGGAAATTACGACTTCAACTTCTCCGCCGTTGCCGCTGTTACTGCGGGAACCCGGTACGCCATCGTCATCAGGACTGACGGTGGTGATGCTTCCAACTGTTACAATATTCGCTATAATGCCGATGTCTTTCCAGGTGGCAGAGCTCTCCTATCCACCACCGCTGGCAGTTCCTGGACCGGATATGATGCTTATGACTATTATTTCAAGACCTATATTAAAGTTGCCTCGGAGCTGGACCAGAGTCAAATAGCCGGTAACGCCGATTGGCAGGTCTATAATAATAACTGGAGTGCTCAGTCTTTCATAGCCGGAAAGAGCGGGGACCTGACCATGGTGGTCATCAATGCATATGCCACCGGCAGTCCACCCAGTGACCTTACGATAGAGGTACAGGACGCTGAAGAATATATGGAAGAGACAGCGGATCAGAGCCAGACTTCGTATTTCGGAGAGCGTTTGACATATGGCAGTAACTGGACGGCCCAGACCTTCCGAGCTGGTTCCTCTGGTGAGCTGGGTAAAATAACTCTTAGAGCCTCAAAGACAGGCAGCCCGCCCGGTGACCTTAACGTAGAACTGCGTAATGTGACCACGGGTTCCCAGGAATATGAGGACCAGAGCCAGACTTCGTACACCGGAGACAGGCAGGTTTACAGCAATAACTGGCAAGCACAAATATTTCAGGCAGGGTTGAGTGACGACCTGAGCAAGATAACCCTCAGAGCCTCAAAGACAGGCAGCCCATCCGGTAACCTGACTGTAGAACTGTGTAATGTGTCTGGTAGCTCGGAGGAGAACGTCGACCAGAGTCAGACAAATTATGCAACCAGCTACGGCATTTATGACAATAACTGGCTGGGACAGACCTTCCAGGCAGGAGTTAGTGGCACACTAAGTAAGGTTACGTTGGGACTGGCTCGTGTAGAAAATGAAGACCAGAGCCAGACTTCGTACACTGGAGACAGACAGGTCTATGGCGATAACTGGAGGGCACAGGTATTCCAGGCAGGGGCAAGTGGCAACCTGAGTAAGATAACCCTGAGAACCTCAAAGACAGGTAGCCCGCCCGGTGACCTGACTGTAGAGCTGCGCGATACAACGTCCGGCTACCAGGAAAATGAAGACCAGAGCCAGACTTCGTACACTGGAGACAGACAGGTCTACGGCAATAACTGGCAAGCGCAAATATTCCAGGCAGGGACGAGCGGTGACCTGAGTAAGATAACACTCAGAGCCACCAAAACAGGTAGCCCACCCGGCGACCTTACCATGGAACTACGCGATACAACGTCCGGCTACCAGGAAAATGAAGACCAGAGCCAGACTTCGTACACTGGAGACAGACAGGTCTACGGCAATAACTGGCAAGCGCAAATATTCCAGGCGGGGACAAGCGGTGACCTGAGCAAGATAACACTCAGAGCCGCCAAAACAGGCAGCCCGCCCAATGACCTCACCGTAGAGCTGCGCGACGCTGTCCAGGACGAGATTCTGGACCAGAGCCAGACAAGCTACAGCCCGAACTATGCTATATATGGCAACACATGGGCAGGGCAGACTTTTCAGGCAGGAGCCAGCGGCGAGTTAACCAAAGTAACCTTAACAGTTGCTAAGACCGGCAGTCCAACCAGTCCTCTGGAAGTGCAGATAAGAGACTGCACCGGGGGCGATTTGCCCGGCACCACTGTCTATGCTTCGGCCAGCAAGGACCCCGGTGACATCGGTGCTGTGGGGCAATA